>JAGBWK010000035.1 GCA_017629835.1 Muribaculaceae bacterium
CTGCGAAGCTGCGCCTTTACCACCGCACCATTTAGCAGCCATATTTCCCTTCCCCCTCAAAACCCTTGAGAAAATTCCCGCTTAAGCGGTAGCTGCCACCGCCCACCTTCCACAAAAAGGACAAGCAGCAAAGAGTACATTAAACATATCGTTCCCCACAGCTATTGCCGCACACTGGGCCAAGCACCAGAGTCCCAATAGCCCAGCGCCCACACACCGCTAACGCGCCAGCCTAACGGCCGCCTCCGCTCCGCAGCCCTCGCTAACGCTCTGGCTTCCGCTGCTTCCGCTAACGCTCCAGCCGTTGCCTTAGGTCTCTTAGGTGTCCTAAGTCTCCTATCCCTCGCGTCAGCCCCTCCGCTTACGCTCCCTTGCGCAGCATAGGTCTCTTAGGTGTCCTAAGTCTCCTATGCCGCGGCGCTGCAAGCCCTACCGACACCACGCAAGTGCCAGTAGGGCTTAACTGCTTTCCCACTAACACAAATTTGCGAGAATTGGTGGTTTATTTTGTTTTTAGGTGGGAATGTGTGGTTTTTTTTGTAATTTTGCTATATGGAATTCAAAATTGAATCACAATATAAGCCTACGGGCGATCAACCTGAAGCTATTGCGCAGTTGGTCAAGGGTATAAACGACGGCTCAACGGCTCAAACACTGCTTGGTGTGACTGGGTCGGGCAAGACGTTTACCATTGCCAACGTAATCGAGCAGGTGCAGCGTCCGACGCTCATCCTTAGTCACAATAAGACTCTTGCGGCACAGCTTTACAGCGAGTTTAAGCAGTTTTTCCCTGAAAACTCGGTGCAATATTTCGTGTCGTATTACGACTATTATCAGCCTGAGGCATACATTCCCTCGGTGGATAAGTATATCGAAAAGGATTTGATGATTAACGATGAGATTGAGCGCTTGCGTCTTGCAACGGTTTCGGCGCTGCTGTCGGGTCGTCAGGATGTGATTGTGATTTCATCGGTGTCGTGCATCTACGGTATGGGTAACCCCGACGATTTCAATAGCAACACAATCGACATCAAAGTAGGTCAGAAGATAGCGCGTAATGCGTTTCTACGACGTTTGACAGAGTCGCTCTATTCGCGCAATGAGGTTGACCTACCGAGCGGCACGTTCCGCGTGAAGGGTGATACGGTCGATATCCGCTTGGCATACGAGGAGATTTTGTTGCGAGTGGTGTTCTGGGGCGACGAAATAGAGTCGATTTCCACCCACCACCCAGCCGACGGAGTGTCGCTCGGCTCACACGACCGATTCAATATCTATCCCGCCAACCTCTTTGTGACCTCAAAGGAGCGTGCTGCTACGGCGCTTGCGCAGATTGAATTGGACTTGGGTAAGTATGTAGAGTATTTCTATGCCGAAGGGAAGCCGCTCGAGGGTAAACGTCTTCACGAGCGAGTGAACTACGACGTAGAAATGATAAAGGAGATAGGCCACTGCCCCGGCATCGAAAACTATAGCCGTTATTTCGACGGACGTGAGCCCGGTATGCGCCCATTCTGCTTGCTCGACTATTTTCCGAAGGATTATCTTATGGTAATCGACGAAAGCCACGTTACAGTGCCACAGATACGCGCAATGTATGGTGGCGACCTTTCTCGCAAAGTCAACCTCGTTGACTATGGTTTCCGCTTGCCAGCAGCTTTGGACAACCGCCCGCTGAAATTTGAAGAGTTTGAAGCTCTGACCAATCAAATCATTTACGTCAGTGCTACTCCAGCCGACTATGAACTCAATAAATGTGAGGGGGTTATCGTTGAACAGATAATCCGTCCAACGGGACTTCTCGACCCAGTGATTGAGGTGCGTCCGTCGCTCAATCAGATTGATGATTTGATGAACGAAATCGACATCCGTCGTTCACGCAACGAGCGAGTGTTGGTAACTACGCTGACCAAACGAATGGCGGAGGAACTCAACGACTATCTCGCCAAACTCGACGTTAAGACCGCCTACATCCATAGCGATGTCGACACACTCGACCGCGTAAAAATCCTTAACGACTTGCGCGAAGGAGTGTACGACGTGCTTATCGGTGTGAACCTGCTTCGTGAGGGCTTGGACCTTCCCGAAGTGTCGCTCGTAGCCATTCTCGATGCCGACAAAGAGGGTTTCCTACGTTCGCACCGCTCGCTCACACAGACCGTTGGTCGCGCCGCACGAAATCTCAACGGCACAGTGATTATGTATGCCGACAAGATTACCGACTCGATGCAGCAAACAATCGACGAAACCAACCGACGTCGCACATTGCAGTTGGCATACAACGAAAAGCATGGCATCACACCGCAGGCTATCGTCAAGGCACGCAACCGCATAGTTGGGCTTGAAAGCGACAGCGCTGAGTTATCCTCGGCATCCAACGTTTCACGCAACCGAATGCCATACGAAAACGAATATCGCACCACTACGGTTGATATTGCTGCCGACCCCGTTGTGCCATACATGAATGTCGACGAACTCCAGCGCACAATAGCTCGCCGCAAGCAGGAAATGGCTGCAGCCGCCAAGCAAATGGAATTTATCGAAGCTGCCCGACTACGCGATGAGATTATAAAACTCGAAAAGTATGTTGAAAGCAAATTGCAGCAAGCCGGTGGGTAGAGCTATGCTCAATACACTATGAGCAGAAGCAGATATTGCAGAACTAAATAGATAATAGAATTTCACTAAATAGAATCAGACATTGAACTTTCTTCCGACATCGGTTAAAGAGATGCAGGCACTCGGCTGGGATGCGGTCGACGTAGTGTTGTTCACAGGCGATGCGTATGTGGATCATCCCTCGTTTGCAGCTGCGGTGATAGGTCGCGTGCTTGAGTCGCACGGCTACAGAGTGGCCATTGTGCCTCAGCCTAATTGGCGCGATGACTTGCGCGACTTCCGCAAATTCGGTACTCCACGACTATTCTTTGGCGTTACTGCCGGAGCAATGGACTCAATGGTGAACCACTACACAGCCAACCGACGCCGGCGACACGACGACGCCTACACTCCCGACGGACGTGCCGGGATGCGCCCCGACTATCCCACGATAGTATATAGCAAAATATTGCGTGAGCTATTCCCGACCACTCCCATTATAGCAGGGGGGATTGAAGCGTCGATGCGACGCCTTTCGCACTACGACTATTGGGACGACCGTTTGCGCCCCTCAATCTTAGCTGATGCACCTGCTGATATGCTCATCTATGGTATGGGCGAAAAACCTATCGTAGCTATCGCCGACTATCTTGCAGCAGGTGGCGACATACATAATTTGCGCGACTTGCCCCAGTCGGTTTTGATTTCCGAACTATCGGAAATGCCTGTCAAACCGAATGGAAAAACCGATATAGTGCTTAATTCGTGGGAGGATTGCCAGCGCGACAAGCGTTGCCAAGCAGCCAACTTTAAGCATATCGAACAGCAATCCAACTCAATGACTGGTGGTGCAACTCTATGGCAGCCGATGGGCGATAGAGTGGTGCGCGTCAACCCTATGTATCCTCCGATGAGTACCGAAGAGATAGATGCTTCGTTTGACTTGCCCTACACCCGATTGCCGCATCCGCGCTACAAGGGTAAGCGAATACCAGCCTACGAAATGATTCGCCATTCAATCAACTTGCATCGCGGTTGCTTCGGCGGCTGTGCATTCTGCACAATCTCGGCTCATCAAGGGAAGTTTATCGCATCGCGAAGCAAAGAGTCGATTGTTCGCGAGGCAGAGTCAGTTACCCGTATGCCAGATTTCAAGGGGTATATAAGCGACCTCGGTGGTCCCTCAGCTAATATGTACCAAATGGGTGGGCGCGACAAGTCGCTCTGCGAGAAATGCCTACGCCCGTCGTGTTTGCATCCGAAACCGTGCCCCAATCTCAACACCGACCACACCGCGCTGCTCGACATCTACCATGCCGTCGATGCGCTGCCTATGATAAAGAAATCGTTTGTCGGTAGTGGCGTGCGCTACGACCTGTCGATGCATCACACTGGCGACCAGCGCATCGATGAAACCAATCGCCGATATAATGAGGAGCTGATTGAACGCCACGTGTCGGGTCGACTGAAAGTGGCACCAGAGCATACCGAAGATGCAGTGCTTCAGATAATGCGAAAGCCGTCGTTCGACTTGTTCCACCAATTCAAGCGAGTGTTTGACAGCACCAACCGTCGCGCTGGGCTTAATCAGCAATTGATACCATACTTCATATCAAGTCATCCCGGATGCCGCGAGGTAGATATGGCTGAATTGGCGGTGAAAACCCGACGTTTGGATATGCATTTGGAGCAAGTGCAAGATTTCACCCCCACACCGATGACACTCGCCACAGAGATTTACTACACAGGCATTCATCCATATACAGGCGAAAAAGTGTTTACAGCCCACGGCAAAGAGGAGAAACTTGCTCAAAGGAAATATTTCTTTTGGTATGACCGCGAGTATGTGGGCGACATCGTGGCATCGCTAAAGCGAATGCGTCGCCACGACCTCATCGGTCAACTCTTTCCCAATCAAAAACGTACGAAGAAATGAACGACTACATAATCCGACTTGCAACAGAGGCAGATGCATCGCAGATTGCAGAAATCTATAATCCCTATATTGCAACGACAGTGTCGTTTGAAGAAACACCAGTGAGCGATGTCGAAATGGCGTGCCGCATTAAGGAATTCGGTTCGATATATCCTTACTTTGTAGCAGAGCGTGACGGAAAGGTAATAGGCTACTGCTATGCTCATCCATGGAAGGAGCGCAAGTCATTCTCTCCGACAGCCGAGACGTCGGTCTATGTACGGCAGGGTGAGGAGTCGGCTGGCGTTGGGCGAGTGCTAATGGAGCATTTGATAGAGGGTTGTCGGCAAAATGGATGCCATGTGCTGATAGCGTGCATCACGGCTGAGAATGTCGGGAGCATACGCTTTCATGAGCGATTGGGATTCAAAGTGGTGTCGCACTTCGAGGAGGTAGGCTTCAAGTTCAATCGTTGGCTCGACGTGTGCGATATGCAGCTAACGCTCTGAGGTTAGTGATTAGCGGTTAGCGGTTAGTGGTTAGAGGTTAGTGGGAGAGTGCGTATCTTCCTTTGATTAGTTGGAAAGCGCTGGGCGCTCGTTGAAGTAGCGGTCGAGCAGTTTGGGAAATTCTTTGGTGCGCTTAAATCGTTCGATGAAGATGTTCAGGCTGTCGCACAGGATTGAATCCTTTGGCGCGAGAGCCCACGACTGGAATTGATTGAACGAGAGCGACAACGACAGGTCGAGTTGCGGATAGTCGGTAGCAATTGCTTTGGCAACCTGCTCGTTGATTACAACATTTTTGATTTTGCCATGCGCTACGAGTATCATCAACTGCTCAGGTCCGTAGTCGGCATTCTGCACCACGTAGATAGTATCGCCGATTTCGCGTGAAAGGTTGCGGATGCGCGTGAGGAATGGGGAGCGAGCCGAAAGATGAACGGTGTCGCCACGCAGTTGCGATTGCGAGGTAATAGGAGGTAGCTCCGTGACGGAGTCCTTCAGTTGCACGAGCACTTCGCGGTCGGCATAGATAGGGTCGGTGAAAATGAATCTGTTGCGCAGCTCTTGGGTGACGGGGATGTCGGCTATTACTAAATCGTAGTTGCCATGAGCAAGACTTTCGAGAGCTGACGACAGCACGGTGAAACCACTGATGCGGATGTTAAGGTTGTTGGTTTCGGCTATACGCTTAATCATATCGTAGTAGAAACCGCTGAGAGTGTCGGCCGAAGAAGTGACCCCGATTGGAGAGATTTTAATGGCTACATCGAGAGTGTCGGAGCTGCTGATAGCTTTGGGAGTGTGGCTTTGGCGTGGGTATGAAACTACCATAGTTGCTACGGCAGCAGCGAGTAATATAATGTAGAGTATGAGGTTACCTTTCTTTAATTTGAGTGGCTCCATTATCAACTTGTGGTTGAGGGGTTAGTTGGCAAAGTCGACCGAAACGCCGAGTTGCAGGCGACGAGGGTTGATTGGGTAGTGAGGCATTGAGAACCAGTTGTTGCCGCCAAACAGCCCTTGGTTGACGTGGGTAAACATCACGTAGAAGTGACATTTGCTGAGTTTCATGTTGACGTAAGCATTCAACAGCGGGTAGTTGCCGACCTCGAATTCGCGCTGATTGTAGAACGACATCGTAGCGGGCTGATAGTCGACAGCTTTGTATTTGGTGTAGAAATTGCAGTCGACGCCCAATTGCACGTGAAATACTTTAGCAATTTTGAACATGACGTACATGTTGGAGTAGATTGCGAGTTTTGGCATCGGTATAACATCTTGATTCGACGATGTTTGGTAGATGATGTCGTTGTCCCAATGCCATGCCTTGAAATGGAAATTCTGGCGCAGGCGAGCGGTGAACACTTGCACGCTCGATGAGCACTGAGTAGGCAGCGCAAGGTGGTTGAAATAGATGAGGTTTTGCACGTTTTCAGCACCTACGTGAATCGATGTACCAGACTGCGGAATGCGTAGCTCGCCACCAAAACGGAGTCGACGAGTCTTGCCGAAGTCGTTGTCCCAAGCGAAGTGGTTTGAGATGTAATGCTTAAGCAGATAGGGCGCCGACAGGTTGGTGAATTCGCCATAACCGACCACCGACACAGTGTCGCCAAAGAGTGGTATGTTGGTAGCGACATTGCCGTGCAACTTGACCTCGCCAGCAGCTTCGCCAATGAATCCGATTTCGCCAGTAGCTTCGTAGTTGAGGATTTTGCCCTGACGGCGTGCAATCTGAGCACCAACCCACATAAGGTTTTGACCAGCACCAGTGGATACGACGCTGAATGGCAGCGGTGTCAGCAAACCTGAAGCGGCGGGATTGGAATCGATTGGAGGTGTTGTGCCGTCGATTGTGCCGCTGTCGGTAGAGCCTTGATTGGGGTCAAATGTTGGGGCATCGTCGGGGCGTGTGTCGACAGGGAGGCGGAAGTGGCGATACTCGTGAGTCAAGAACACCGACAGCCCTGCTTTGGCATATTTGTTGAAGCCCTCGAGCAGCGAAATGCCGAGAGTGTTGCGCAGTTGCCAGTAGGTGGTGGTTTCGTCAGTGCCGTCGGTCGAGAGATAGGAGTTTTGCCAAAACTCGTTGTCTTCCTGCTTGTTGGTGTTGATAAAGCGGTGGTCGCCCGACTGGAATTTGAGCGCCCAGATGAAGCTTGTCACAGGCACAAACTCCTGAATGGTAGAGTCGCCCGATTCCACCTCGCGATTAAAACCGATTTTGTAGCGGTTGTTGAGGTAGAGTTCTTGTCCGACCAAAGAGTTGTGAGTAGCCGACAAGAAAGTGGGCACCGTTTTGTAGTCAACTTTTGTAGTACCACCCTGAATTTCGGCAGGGTCGGTGATGTATCGGTCGTCGACAATACCGCCATTCTCCTTGTTAGTGGCGTTGTAGCGGCGGTAGAAGCCTTGGAATTCGTATCGTTCGCCTAAGTATGAGCCAGAAAGCCCCCACATAAAGTTTTTGGCGGCTTGATAGTTGAAGCTACCTTTGCTGTAGATGTAGTCGACGAGTGCGCCAACTTGGGCACGCTTGTTGATGTTGCCCGAAAATTCGGCTTTAAGCCTGTCTTGACTTGCCTCCTTGCCACCACCGAAGTTGTAGGAGAGAAGGGTCATCGGTATGCGAGTGTTGTAGAATTTCACTTCGTCGGTGGAGGGTAGCCAAGTGTCGAGCGCATCGCGGAAAAGGAAATCGCTCGTTGGCTTGCGGTCGAAGTAAATCATAGTTTGACCCTCGCCGCCGTAGGTGCCAGTAGTAGCGTAGGCTGGCGATGCAATGGCTGGGACGTAGCGTAGCGAATAGTTGACGTGGGAGGTGTCGATGTCGGCGGCAATGCTATTGCCTAATGGGCCTTCGAGAGTCCATGCGTATGACGGCTCGATAACTTGCTCTTTCTTTGTTGATTTGGGGGCTTCGTCAAGCTTTCTTGACGGACCATTGGCGACGTTCAAGCCGTTAGTAATATTCAAATCGCCGGGAGTAGCAGCACTTGGGGCGTCGTTTGCACCAGTCGCTCCACTGAATCCACCGCCTGAGATAAAGCGCGGCGAAGCGTTCTGGCCGAAGACCAGAAGCGCAATGGAAATTGATGTTATGAGCGACAATATTCGT
This sequence comes from Muribaculaceae bacterium, assembly GCA_017629835.1. GTDB lineage: Bacteria > Bacteroidota > Bacteroidia > Bacteroidales > Muribaculaceae > JAGBWK01. The sequence continues at coordinate 8,138 of JAGBWK010000035.1, forward strand.
TTCATAGCTGCAAAATTAGCAAATATTTCTGAAGCAACGAGCGTATTTAGAACTTTTAGCAGAGTGGGCTGCTCTGAGAGGGTCGCTAAGGGGCATCAATTGCTGAGAGGGAGAGGCTTACTCTGAACTGGTTGCTGAGGGTCGGCTCTTACTATCGGAGGTTGGAGCGACTTTGGTTGAGATATTCACGAATCATTGAGTCGTAAAGATTTTTGATGTATTCGTGGCCAACGTCCTTGATTGATATAATCTTTTGGATTTCAGCAATCTCTCGGTCGAGTTGCAAGTTGCTTTCGGCGAGCGTGAGGTATTTTTCGAACAGGAAGGTTATTCCGTTTTTGAAGCTATCGGTGAAGATGTAGTAGCGTTCGAAGTAGAGGAAGAGTTGGAAAACGTCGCGGTAGAGCTGGAAGCGGTAGTCGATGTCGGGCGAGAATGATTCGAAGTTTTTGATTAAGGATTTGATTTTTGAAATTCGAGCCCGCGAACGTGAATATTTCGTGCGCTTCATCTCCTTTTCGAGGGCTATGCGATGCTTTTCGTATAGCGCTTTTGAGTTGGGGTTGAGGAAAAACTCGAGGTATTCTTTGGTCTCTTTGCGAGAATCATAAAGTTCCAGGACCAACTCTAAGAGCTGGTCCTTGGAAAATACTGAGAGTTCCTTTTTGAGCGATGATTTCGACATTGTGGTGTTGGGGAAATCAAAGTCGCATTACACTGAGGCCGCTTCGGTGTTTTCGGCAGCTGGTTTGAGCCAACGGTCGAGCCAACGGAAGAAGATTCGTTGCCAGAGGATAGCATTCTGGGGTTTGAGAATCCAGTGGTTTTCGTCGGGGAAGATTACCATTTCGGCAGGGACGCCACGTAGTTTGGCGGCGTTGAATGCCATCATGCCTTGCGAAGCGAGGATGCGGTAGTCGTATTCGCCATGAGTAACCAAGATTGGAGTGTCCCATTTGTCGACAAAGCGGTGGGGCGAGTTGGCGAAAGTGCGCTGAGCTGCGGCGTTGTCCTTTTCCCAGTAGGCACCACCCATATCCCAGTTAGCAAACCACATTTCTTCGGTTTCGAGATATTGAGTTTCCATGTTGAAGATGCCTGCGTGAGAAATGAAGCAAGCGAAACGGCCTTCGTGGATGCCTGCGAGCATATAGACTGAGAAGCCACCGTAGCTTGCACCAACGGCACCAATCTTAGAGCCGTCGACGTAGGATTCTTTCTTCATGTAATCGACAGCTGCGAGGTAGTCCTTCATGTTCTGACCGGGATAGTCTTTTGAAATCTGCGCATTCCATTCGGTGCCGAAGCCGGGAAGACCGCGACGGTTGGGTGCGATGACTATGTAGCCGTTTGAAGCCATGAGCGAGAGGTTCCAGCGATAGCTCCAGAATTGGCTTACAGCCTGTTGAGGCCCGCCTTGGCAGTAGAGAATGGCAGGATACTTTTTGTTGGGGTCAAAGTTGGGTGGGAGCACTACCCAAGTGGTCATTTCCTTGCCGTCGGTAGTGGGCACGAGACGCTTTTCGACGGTTGGCATTGTGAGCTGGTCGAAGATGTGTTTGTTGACGAATGTGAGCTGTTCAACGCCGTCGGTTGTCACTTTGAAGATTTCGTTGGGGTAGAGCATCGAGTGGCGCATGGTGATGAGCGAACCGTCGTTGAGGGGGCAAATAGCGGCGTAGTCGCACTGGCCGTCGGCAACGGTGGTGATTTCGCGCGATTCAACGTCGATGTTGAAAATGGGTGTTACACCGAGATGAGCAGCGATGAAGTAGATAGATTTGCCGTCGTTGCTCCATGCGATTTGGTCGACAGTGAAGTCCCATTCGGTAGTGAGGTCAGCTTTGTTGCGCGACTCCATATCCATTACGAAGATGCGGTTTTTGTCGGATTCGTAGCCATCGTGCTCCATGCTGAGCCAAGCGAGGGTTTTGCCGTCGGGGGAGAATGTGGGGGCAGTGTCGTAGCCCATCATACCCTCGGTGAGGTTTTCGGTTGTTTTGGCTTCGAGGTCGTAGAGGTAGAGGTCGCTATTGGTTGAAATGGAGTAGTCGACGCCAGTTTTCTTGCGGCTGACGTAGACGAGTTGCTTGCTGTCGGCATTCCATGCGAAGGATTCAGCACCACCAAATGGACGCATTGGTGCTTCGAAGGGTTCGCCCTCGATGATGTCGACGAGGTTGGTCAGTTGTGAGCCGTCGAAATCGGCAACGAATGGGTGAGGAATTTCCTTAACCCAAGTGTCCCAATGCTTGTACATAAGGTCGTCGACGATATGAGCGTTTGATTTGGGAAGGTCGGGGTAAACGTCGGGGCCTGATTGGAGTTCTACGTTTTTGATAGCTCTAATCACTACGACTTTGGTTTCGTCGGGGGAGAAGAGGAATCCTTCGATGCCACCGTCGACGCTGCTGACCGCTTTGCGACCAGAGCCGTCGGCATTCATAGTCCAAAGTTGCATGCCGTTGTCGCCGTCGACAGCCATAAATGCGATTTTCTCGCCGTTGGCAATCCAAACGGCACCATTTTCAGACGCAGCAGTGCGAGTGAGTCGCGTTGGGTCGCCACCAGTGGCATCCATTACGTAGAGTTCGTTGTTGCTTTTGTTTTGTTCAACACTCTCGTAAGATATTCCGAAAAGGATTTTAGATCCGTCGGGGGAAACTTGAGGGTCACTTACGCGACCGAGAGCTTGGAGAGCGTCGATGTCGAAAATTTGTGACTCCGATTTGTATTCAGGACGCTCGATGATGTTTTCGTCGGCTTTCTCGGCGCAGGAGGCAGCGAGAATAAGCGAGCTCATCATAATTACTGATTTGAAAGAGTTTGACATATCAAAATTTCTGGTTTATTGTAGGGGTTAGCGGTTGGAATCAAACAGCCGCGATTTGGGGAGATGCTTTGAATGGTTTTTGATGTATGCTATGGGGAAGCGAGGGGGTTATTCTGCCATTTTTTTGAAGGTCATTCGCTGATACTCTTCGCCCCATTCATGACCTTCGCTGAAGAAGATAATTAATTCCGACTGAGTTATTTTCTCTACGATGAACTCTTGAATTTCGACATCGTTTTCGTCGGCATATTCAATTCTAAGTTTGAGAGGTAATTCGTCAGAGAAAGAGTAAACGCCTTGCTCTTCGATTTCGTGGGTTACAGCATCGTAAATATATGTTTGTCCGTACTCATTAAAACTTAAGATGATTTCATAGCTCTCGGGGTCGTCGGTATAAACATATTTATATTCTTTTTTCTCTCCGTCGGAGTAATAAACGCCCTCTTCTTCAGTGAGTTGCCAGCTGCCTACAATCCAATTGCTGTAATCCGGGTTGTAGTCGCTCGGAGTGTCGGAATTGTCGGATGAGTTAGAATCTTCGGAAGAGTCACCGGGCTGTTCGGTTGATCCAGAGTCTTTGCCACCGTCGTCGGGGTCTTCTACGCAAGAGTAAAATGCGGGCATTATAGCTAAAGCTGCTACGAGAAAAATGGCTTTGATTTTTCTGTTCATAATAGATTGGTTTATGTTGATTAATATTTTTTATGGATGTTTGGGGTTAGCGGTTGGGGTGGAGTGCGGCGGCGAGGCGAGCTATGGCAAAGGTAATGGTCATGAGGATGACAATCAGGGCTGAGCATGGCACGTCGATGTAGCAGGCGGCAATGAGTCCGCCAACGCAGCAAATGGCCGACACGATTGCTGATACAATCATCATCGGTTTTATTTGGCTATAGCGCGTTTCGGCTATCATTTGTGGCAATGAGAGCATCGACATTAGCAACATTATGCCGACGAGTTTAATGGTCAGCACGATGCATATGGCTATCATCACGGTCATTATGGTGGTAATGGTGGTGACTGGCAGCCCGATAACTCGAGCAAAGTCGCGGTCAAATGCGCATATTACGATTTTGTTGAACCACACTGCAACGAATAGTAGCAGCAGGGTGGTGAAGATTGCGAATGTGGCTATGTCGGCTCGTGTGATTGTCAGTATGTTGCCAAACAGGAATGAGTTTAGCTCGGGCACATAGCCGGGGGTGAGGAATACAAATAGCACGCCAATAGCCATGCCCAACGACCATATTACGGCAATTGCGGAGTCTTCTCTGACCCGATGTTTCGACGACATCCATTCAACGCCAAGCGAAGAGCCTACGGCAAAGATTGATGCCATTAGTATAGGGTTGATGCCTAAGAAGTAGCCGAGTCCTAAGCCACCGAAACAGGCGTGGGTCACCCCTCCGGCAATCGACACTAATCGTCGTGTGACGATGTAGGTGCCTATCACCGACGAGGCTACTGAAATAATCAGTATGCCGATGAGCGCATTGCGAAAGAATTCATATCCAAGCAGTTCGGTCATGGGTGCGTGATGAGTTTAGTTTTCGGTTTTGCTTTTGCGGGCTTCGCTGACAATCATCAGCAGTTCTTCTTTAACTTCGGGTGGCAGCGCAATGGAGCGTAGTTGGAGCGAACGAGCCCACCCGGCAATGTCGTGCGGCAAGAGGGTCAACAGGATGTCGCGGAATTGCTCAGTTTCTTGGGGGGTATAACTCTCTGGTGCGCGGCCAGTGTAGACGTCGAGTTCTTCGTCGTCGTAGTATTCGATTTCGGTTGATATGCCGCTGGAAAGTGAGTCCTTTTCGCACGTGAGGTGCATTCCGCAGCAGATGTCGGAATCGTCGGAATGTCCGCTCAGGATAGGTTGGCGTTCCGACGGCTCGCGGTCGGAGTGTCGCTCTTCCCACTTTTTTCGGTTTAGTCGGTCGTGGAAATATAGGATAGTTCCGGCTATGACCAATATTGCTAATATTATCAGCGATGGAATCATAATCGCTCAGTAAACAGTTTTATGAATTATAATGTTTGTAAGTCCTCGTTTCGCATTCATCCGATAGGGAAGGCAGAGTTGCGAGCAGGTTCGTTGTCTTGGTTGGGGTTGAGAGCTGCAGGGTCGATTTCTGTATCGGCTGCAATGTCGCTGAGCACAACTTCGTCGAGCTGGAATCCGACGTTCTGGAGCTGTTGCCAATAGTCGGGGTAGGACTTTTCGACAACTTCGGCGTTGAGAATTATTATGCCAGGAACAAATATGGCTGTCGGTGCAAATGCCATTGCCATGCGGTGGTCGCCAAATGTTTCGATTACGGGGATTGTGAATATTGGGTGTCGCTCGCCGTTCCAAACCAATTCGCTGTTGTTGCGAATTTCGACGATGAGCCCGAATTTGTCGAGTTGGGAGCGCATTGCTTCCAATCGGTCGGTCTCCTTGATGCGCAATGTTGAGAGTCCGCGAAGGTGGAACGGAATGCCGAGCATAGCACAAGTGACGGCGAAGGTTTGAGCCAAGTCGGGGTTTTCGCTCAGGTCGACCTCAAAGCGAGAGAACTGTTCGGGCGACGGACTGATAGCCAACCCGTTGACAGGCTCGTCGAAATCGTCGTCGTCAGGCTCAGATGTGGTTACGCCTAACATTTCGAAGAATTCGGCACAACGGCTATCGCCTTGCAGCGAGGGCAGTTGCAGGTCGCGAATGGTGATAAATCCTGCAGCAATAGCAGCAAGCTCGTACCAGTAGGATGCTGCGCTCCAGTCGGCTTCGATTGTTTGGTCGGCGGGTTGATAAGTGCCGTGGGGTATGGTGATTGTGTATCGTTCGAATTCGGCATCGATTCCAGCTCGGCAGATTAGCTGTGCGGTCATATTGATGTATGGGCGCGAAGCGGCTTCGCCTACAAGACGGATAGTCAGCCCATTGGTCATCGTTGGGGCAACCATCATCAGCGCAGAAATGAATTGGGAACTTATCGTGGCATCAATCTCAATTTCGCCTCCGACGAGTTGCTGAGGGGTGATGCGCAGTGGTGGAAATCCGTCCTCTTCGAGGTATTCAATCTTTGCGCCAAGGCTACGCAACGCCTCAACCAACGGCCCGATAGGGCGCTGGCGCATACGTTCGCTACATTCAAGGGTTATTTCTTTATCCCCCAACGAACTATTCGCTGCAATGAATGCTGAAGCAAAGCGTGTGGCGGTGCCAGCATTGCCAGTATTGACTTCGGTTGCTCCATTTTGAAGCGCTTGAAGCACTTGAGCAAGCACGCGCGAGTCGTCGCAATCAGCGACGGGGTCGACAGGCTGAGCATTAGGGGTCAGAGCGTTGATTACGAGAAGTCTGTTGCAGATGCTTTTGGAGATAGGAATGCTCACGATGGCGTCAATCATCTCTTCGGGCGGTAGGATGCGTAGGTTCATAATAGTTTGGCAACGTTTTTATAATGCAAACTTACAAATTTTTTGCGAGATTATGCACGATAATTATTAAATTTGCCATTCAAACCGATTTATCTGTCCGACATCGTTAGTTGGATGAGGCGACAGAAGATTTTGTGTATCATAAAAATTCATCGATATGAATATTATATTCTTTGACGAAGAACGAGTGCGCCAATCGCTTTTGCCATTGTCGTTTACTCGTCCAGTGGCAGATTTTAGAGTAGGTATCACGACTATCCGCGAAAAGTGGGAGCGAGTGGTCGACGGCGCTGTTTCGTACCTTACTGCCGATTACCTTTCGGAGAAATTTTCGTTGGTAGTTGCCGACGATAACCTGTTTATTGCAGGGAATGTTTGCCCGTCGTATTCGGCTGAGTTTGCAGCGAAGGTAAATGGGTTACAGTCGGGCGAAGCGCTCGTTTGCGACTCGCAATTGGTTGCCTTTCGTGGTACAATGGATGATTTAGAAGCGCGAAAATTTGTCAATGAATATGCCTGTGAGGAATCGTTGTGCGTAATCAATCGTCCTTACGACATATTTATAGCCAACGGCCGACAGATAATAGCCGATTATGCTGTAATGGATGTTGCTGACTGTCAGCCATTGTCGGCGACAAATATGGTAATTGGACCGACCGTCGATGAGGCTGGTCGCCCAATGGTATATGTGGCTCCCGGGGCAACAGTCGAGGGTGCGATATTCAACACCAAGAAAGGTCCAATCGTCATTGGCGCTGATGCTGAAGTAATGGAAGGAAGCTGCTTGCGAGGCCCTGTAGCACTCGGGGAGCATGCCGTAATCAATATGGGAACAATGGTGTATCCCGATACAACGATAGGCCCATGGTGTAAAGTGGGTGGCGAGCTCAACAATGCCGTATTCTTTGGCTATAGCAACAAAGCGCACGACGGCTTCTTGGGCAACGCCGTGATAGGCGAGTGGTGCAATCTTGGAGCTGACACGGTAGCTTCGAACCTGAAAAATGACTACTCATTTGTACGCGTATGGAACTATGCCACAGAGAGTTTCGAGCGCACTAATCATCAATTTTGTGGCTTGATAATGGGCGACCATTCGAAGGCAGGTATCAACACGATGTTCAACACCGCCACCGTAGTAGGCGTAGGATGCAACATCCATGGCGCAGGCTTCCCTCGCACCTACATACCCTCGTTCAGCATCGGTGGTGCAGCAGGCATTGATGAGATACCGCTGCAGAAATTTTTCGACACAGCAACGCGAGTCATGTCGCGTCGCGGCAAGTCGCTTACCGACGCCGACCGCGCCCTCTACACCCACCTCCACACCCACCGCAAGTAAAATGCTAATATAAATTATATGAATAGGAGACTTAGGACGTAAAGGCGCCCCATTCACTTATTTTTTTGTGGAGTGACGTAGGTGGGGAGGTGAAAATGTGGGGGAAATGTTTTAGAGTGTGGAAATTTATTAGTAACTTTGCGCGAATTTAGAAGTTAAAATTGTATATACAAGTTTTTTATGTTGAATCCAATTAAGAAAACCATCACTTTGCCTGACGGTCGCGAGATTACTATCGAGACTGGTAAGTTGGCAAAACAAGCTGATGGTGCAGTAGAACTGCGCATGGGCGGCACAATGCTGCTTGCGACAGTTGTAACAGCTAAAGAGGCTGGCGTAGGCGTTGACTTTATGCCCCTCCAAGTAGAATACAAAGAGAAGTTCTCTTCAATCGGCCGTTTTCCCGGAGGATTTCTCAAACGCGAAGGTCGCGCTTCGGACTACGAAATTTTGACGTCTCGTTTGGTTGACCGCGTGCTTCGTCCTTTGTTCCCCGACAATTATCATGCTGACACGTTTGTAAACGTCACTATGTATTCATCAGACGGCGTTGACATGCCTGATGCTCTTGCTGGCTTGGCTGCATCGGCTGCGTTGGCTGTTTCTGATATTCCTTTCAATGGTCCTATTTCGGAGGTGCGTGTAGCTCGCGTTGATGGCGAGTTTGTTATTAACCCAACTTTTGCTCAGCTCGAAAGTGCTGACATGGAGCTTATGGTTGGTGCTACCTACGATAATATTATGATGGTGGAAGGCGAAATGAAGGAGGTTAGCGAAGCTGATTTGCTCGCTGCTCTGAAGTTTGCTCACGATGCTATCAAGGAGCAGTGCAAGGCTCAGCTCGAACTTGCTGAGGCTGTAGGTTCTACTATCAAGCGTGAGTACTGCCACGAGGTTAACGACGAAGAACTCCGCAAGGATGTTCGCGAAAAGTGCTACGATAAGGTTTATGCTATCGCTAAGACTGGTAGCGCTGACAAGCACTGGCGTAATGACTCGTTTGCTGCTATCTGCAATGAATATATTGAAACTATTCCTGAAGAGGAACGCGATGAGAAGACTCCTTTGGTGAAGCGTTACTATCACGATGTTGAGAAGGAGGCTATGCGTCGCTGTGTTCTCGATGAAGGTATTCGTTTGGACGGTCGTAAGACTACTGAAATTCGTCCTATCTGGTGCGAAACTGACTATTTGCAGTATCCTCACGGCTCGGCAGTGTTCACTCGTGGTGAAACTCAGGCTTTGGCTACTGTCACTCTCGGCACTAAACTTGATGAAAAGATTCTCGACGATGTGCTTTACACTGGTCACGAACGTTTCCTCCTCCACTATAATTTCCCTCCATTCTCAACTGGCGAAGCTCGCCCCACTCGTGGTGTAGGTCGTCGTGAGATTGGTCACGGTAATCTTGCTCACCGTGCTCTCAAGGGTATGTTCCCCGACGGGTTCCCCTATGTTTGCCGTATCGTGAGCGACATTCTTGAGTCGAATGGTTCGTCGTCAATGGCTACAGTATGTGCTGGTACGCTTGCGCTTCTCGACGCTGGTGTGCAGATGAAACGCCCTGTTGCTGGTATCGCTATGGGTCTTATCCACGACACTGACTCTCCAAAATATGCAGTTCTTTCAGATATTCTTGGCGATGAGGACCACCTCGGCGATATGGACTTCAAGGTGACTGGTACTCGCGAAGGTATCACTGCTACTCAAATGGATATCAAGTGCGACGGCCTTTCATACGAAATCCTCGAAAAGGCTCTTAACCAAGCTAAAGAGGGTCGTCTCCATATTCTCGACATCATCGAATCAACTATACCTCAGGCTCGCGAAGACTACAAGCCTCACGTGCCACGTATCGTTTCTATGATTATTCCTAAGGATCTTATCGGTGCTGTTATTGGCCCGGGAGGAAAGATTATCCAAGGTATTCAGGAAGCGAGTGGTGCTACTGTATCAATCGATGAAATTCCTGAAGGTGGCTATGTGGAAATCGCTGCTACAAGCAAGGAATCAATGGATAAGGCTGTGGCTATGGTTAACGCTATCGTTGAGCTTCCTGAAGAGGGTAAGGTTTACACTGGTACAGTGCAGACTGTGACTGA
>JAGBWK010000036.1 GCA_017629835.1 Muribaculaceae bacterium
ACCTTTTGAGTCTTGGCATTGAAATCGGCTGCCTTAACCTTCCTGTCCAGATGGACATACCTTCTTACACCATTGATGATGATTGATACCTCTAGTGGTGACTGACCACTCTTGTCTGCTTTAGAAGCCCTGCAAATGAAATTGATAACCATTTCTTTTAGTCTTTATAAGTTGTTGAACATTAGTTTGTTACACCAACTTGAAATGGTCGCAAATTGAAAACCGAATTGGTCGCAAATTATAACATCAAAAATAGAGACCTGATGCTATATGGCATAAAAGAAAAAGTCCGCAACTAATTGATAGTCAAGGACTTTTTTGTTTGAACTTTCGTTCTCAGCGGAGAGAGAGGGATTCGAACCCCCGGAGGTGTTACCCTCAACGGTTTTCAAGACCGCCGCAATCGACCACTCTGCCATCTCTCCAGTGTCGTTGCTTTGACGGGTGCAAAGTTATGCATTTATTTTTAATTCCACAAATCTTAAGCAGAAAATTTTTGCACAAATTTCAATTAAAATCAAAATTCAAATAATGATTAAAGATTGATTTTCTGTTAAAGTGCAGCATTACAACTTGTTAGATTATATAGTTGTGACGTAATATCGCTCGCTTCTCATTTATCAAGCGGATAGAGTTGTTTGCAGATTCTCTGATTAATTGCTAATCAATTTTTGCAGCATCGATTTCATCGGCGTGTGCTTGTAGTCGTTTGGCTATATGTCGAAATGCTTCAGCAAGTTTGTGATACTCATCTTCTTTGAACGACATAGATTTATTCAAAACAGTGCAGCCGTGAACTCTTTGAGAAAACCAGCTTTGCGACTTGTTGAAATATTGTTTAGCTAATTGCGATTTGTTGATTAAGTCTTCCAATTCGCTGAATGCTGTTAAGGTAGCATCGGGTTTATATTCGATGCACTTCTTTCGACGTTCTTCGTAGTCAGCTAAATTTAGAATTATTCTTTTGCCTAAATACATATTTGATAGATTTAATTTTACGATTATACAAAGATATATAATAATATTATTATTATTTGCAAATATTAGGGATTAGTGACTTGATTTTTTGAGTAATGAGTGTATTGTTTAGTGAATATTCGTGGGTTAGGGGATAGTTTTAGTTGGGAGAATGGATTTGAATATTAAAATTTTAGTATATTTGCATCGTCTACTAAATATTTTAGGTAAATGAAGATTGCTATTATTGGAGCTGGTGCAATGGGTGGTGCCATTGCTGAGGGCTTAATTGAAAAGAAATTACCTGCTTCTGACCTTTATGTGGCAGATCCTTCGGAAGCCACTCGCAAGCGTTTTGCTTCGCTTGGAGTCAATGTGTCGGCCGATAATGCGAAGGTCGCTAAGTTAGCCGATGTTGTGATGATTGTAGTAAAGCCATGGTTGGTTGAGCAAGTGATTAAAGGTATTAAATCATCGATTGATTACGCTCGTCAAACACTTGTCGTCGTTGCAGCTGGCATCACGTCGGAGCAACTCTCCGAGTGGTTGAGCAAGGAAGGCGTGCTGCCTCAAATGGCTCTCGTAATACCAAATACGGCTGTCAGTATAGGCGCGTCAATGACCTTTATTGCTCCAATTAATGCAGAGGGTGAAGCTCTTGCACAAGTCAATCAGATTTTCGATATGTTAGGCGCCACTATTATAGTTGAGGAGCGTCAATTGGCGGCTGGAACGGCTCTCGCCTCGTGTGGCATTGCGTATGCAATGCGCTATATTCGTGCGGCGGTTGAGGGTGGCGTGGAACTCGGATTCAAAGCTGATGATGCCCAACAGATTGTAGCACAAACGGTTATGGGTGCAGCCAGACTTCTCCAACAGCCCGGAGCACATCCAGAAAGTGAAATCGACAAGGTGACTACCCCCGGCGGTATAACAATACGTGGCTTGAATGAAATGGAGCATGCTGGATTTAGTTCGGCTGTTATCCGAGGACTTAAAGCAGCAATGAAATCATGAAGCAATCCCGACGTATAGTTGTTAAAGTTGGCAGCAACGTATTGACCCGCGCTGACGGACGGCCCAATGTGACGAATATGTCGGCCATTGTCGATCAGGTGGCGCATTTACGTCAACAGGGGCTTGAGATTATACTCGTGTCGAGTGGAGCGGTGGCTTGCGGTCGTAGTGTCGTGAAGCCGTCGAAGAAGCTCGATAGTGTGGCTCAGCGCCAGATATTTTCGGCTGTAGGACAGATTAAGCTGCTCAATACATATCATTCGTTGTTTGGCGAGTATGGACTGATTGTGGGGCAGGTTTTGACCCAAAAGGAGAATTTTAGCTCACGTTCAGCATATCTCAATCAACGCTCATGTATGCAAGTGATGCTTGAAAATGGGGTAATACCTATTGTCAATGAGAACGATACAGCGAGTATGACGGAGTTGATGTTTACCGACAACGATGAGCTTTCCGGACTGATAGCTGCTATGATGGATGCCGATACGCTGATTATACTTAGCAACATCGACGGCATATTCACAGGCTCGCCCGACGACCCTGAATCAACACTTATCGGCAAAGTTGCCATAGGCGACGACTTGAGCCAGTATATCCTTGCAACCAAAAGCGGCTTTGGACGTGGCGGAATGGGTACTAAATATGGCATAGCGCGCAAGCTCGCCGATGAGGGTGTGCGTGTAATCATAGCCAACGGCAACCGTCCCAATATCCTCTCCGATTTGATATTCAATTCTGACTCAACACCACACACTGAGTTTGAGCCAGCCGACGAGCCGATAAGCCACATTAAACGCTGGATTGCTCACAGCGATAGCTTTGCCAAAGGGCGAATCTATGTCAACGCCAAAGCAGCCGAAGCACTTGCAGGCGACAGAGCTGTCAGCCTTTTGCCAGTCGGTATTACTCATATTGAAGGCGAATGGGAAGAGGGCGACATTGTCAATATATTTGATGACAATAGCAACCAAATGGGGGTAGGGCGCGCGTCGGTCGACAGTGCCACTACTCTTACGTTGGTTGGTCAGCGAGGTAGCCGACCGATAATTCACTACGACTACCTATTTATGGATTAGCCGACGACCTCATCAAGTATAATTAAGTTTCTATTACTCAGTTTCCAACGTCGATAATGCGTTGGATTATGATACGAAGATTTGCAATGAACTACGACGACATATTTTCAGCAGTTAAACGCGCCTCGCGAACTATCAGTGTGATAGGCGAAGACGTGCGCTCCAAGATTTTGCTAACCCTTGCCGATGCCCTCCAAAACGCAACGTCGGAATTGATTTCTGCAAATGCACTTGATTTGGCAAAAATGGAGCCTACCAATCCACTTTACGACCGTCTGCAACTCACTCCCTCGCGACTGCAGGCTATTGCTGACGATATGCGCCATGTGACAATGCTACCTTCGCCTATTGGCGAAATAATCGATGAGCGGACACTTGAAAATGGGCTGAATTTGCGACGCGTCAGAGTGCCATTTGGAGTGATTGGGGTTATTTACGAAGCACGACCAAATGTTACATTCGATGTGTTTTCATTATGCTTCAAGAGCGGCAATGCGTGCATACTCAAGGGTGGCAGTGATGCTGAAAATTCCAATCGAGCCATTGTCGATTTAATTCACCGAGTGCTTTGCCAAGAGGGCGTATCGCCCGATGTTGTAGCTCTTCTTCCAGCGAGTCGCGAAGCTACTGCAGCAATGCTCAATGCAGTCGATTTTGTGGATGTGTGCATACCGCGTGGCGGAAAACGCCTCATAGAATTCGTTCGCGATAATGCACGAGTGCCAGTTATCGAAACAGGTGCTGGAGTCGTCAGTTGCTATTTCCACAGTGCTGGCGATAAAGCAATGGGTGCAAAGATTATAGAAAATGCCAAAACTCGTCGCGTCAGTGTGTGTAACGCACTTGATACACTCATAATTGACCGCTGCCGATTGGCTGATTTGCCTTATCTGACTGAAAATCTGGCATCGAAAAATGTAGCTATCTATGCTGATAGTGAGTCATTTGATGCGCTTAAATCCTCATATCCTGCCGAATTGCTCAATCGTGCCGACGACCAAACTTTCGCAACTGAATGGATGGACTACAAAATGGGTATTCGTACGGTCGCTGACATCAATGAGGCACTTGACCATATAGCGCAGTATGGTTCGGGGCACAGCGAAAGCATCATTACGGATGATGACGAGGCTGCAGCGATGTTTCAAAATTGTGTTGACGCGGCTTGTGTTTATGTAAATGCGCCAACCAGTTTTACCGATGGCGCGCAGTTCGGTCTTGGCGCAGAGATAGGTATCAGCACTCAAAAACTTGGTCCACGAGGTCCAATGGGATTGCGAGAGATTACCACTTACCGCTGGCTCATCAACGGCAACGGCCAACTTCGCCCATAATGATTTATACTGTTGATTTGCGTTACTATCCTTCCGGGTGGTAGCATAATGAGTCAGCGTATTCGTTGAATTTAGCCATAAAACGATTGGCAGATTCAATATCTATGACTAAAAATTCTAAATGAGTTGGTCTTGAGTAGGGCTGCCAAAAGTTATCTTTATGAATGAAATTCGGATTGATGCCTGTTAAATGTTTATACTTTTCGGGGAGCGATTTGGCGGCTGTGGTAGCAAACATTCTACCATAAACCATACTATCATCCCTATCACCTAATTCTGCTTTAAAATTCTCAGTGACAGTTGAATCCCACTCAATAAATTCTTTCACTACATCGTTGAGATTCATCTTCAAGATGTAGTAGAGTGCAGTGTCTAATCCGCAAGCATTGATAATGCGGTGGCACCCAGTTGCGTTATCCCAAAATATGTCTTTTGTGTCGGGATTTGGATTAACTATAGCATCCGCAATTACTGCAACCCAATAATATAGTAGATGACGAGCCTCATCGGCCGAAATGCCATTTGGCATTTGCGCCATAACTGATAGATACTCATTGATTGTTGCCCTGCTTTTCAGCTTCTTGCTGTCGACGGCTTGGCTATCGGAGTTGGCAAAACGTTTGCAATATTCTACGTATAGGTAATAGTCTTGTAGTAGTATGTTGCGATATTTCATTACTACTTCTTTGTCCAAATATGCGATCAACAGTTTACCGCAGGACTCCCCATGATATTTAATCCAAACATCCTCGATGTAATGATGATATCGCGAGCGCCAATTCACAATCCAATCCTCGTCCTTTGAACTCATTTGTTCCACAAGCCTTTTGCATACAAAATCAGTATCAGAATCGCTACCTGTCAACAATGCCAACCCAACTTTTCGCTGCTGCTCAGATGATAGTGACATAAATGCTTTTTTTAGCTTTTTGCCGGCATACGTTACTCGCTTACTTTTTTTGTTAACATACCATTCGATGAGTTGGTCGATATCCTCATCAAGTGACGTGTTTTCGGCATTTTCTTGGGCAACAAACATTTTGGGTACATAGATTTTCCATTCAGGATTGTCGCTTAATGTTTTCATTTTGTCTTCGGCAGAAGCTGAAGAATTCAACACCGCATCAAGTTCTTCAATAGGTAGAGAGAAATATTTCGTCATATCAATATCGTGAATTTATAATTTAGGAAGGATTCAATAAAGTTAACCCGGCACTCTTGTTTTCATAAAAAATGATAAACGACATAGTGTCATTTATCCTTGATTGGAATGTGCCCGGAACAGGACTCGAACCTGCACGCCTCGCAGCACTCGCACCTGAAACGAGCGCGTCTACCATTCCGCCACCCGGGCTTATGTTTGCGCCTGCTTTCGCATTTGCGATTGCAAATTTAAGCCTTTTTCCTGAATATGCCAAACTTTAACTTATCTTTTATCGCAAAGCGAATTGAATGCGTAAATAAATTCAAAGCATATTAGTCTTAATCTGATTAGAAGTCGATTGACAGGCGAATGTTGAATTGGCGACGTGTCAGATAATTCGGTACAGCATATTGAATGTTGTTCACGTCGGTAACCCAATAATAGGAGTTTACGTTGGAAATGTCGAGCAGATTGAAGCAGTCAACGCCCAACCATATCGATTTGAAATAGCGATGTATGCCTGTGCGTGGCGCGCCTTCTTCGAGAGGGGAGAGCAGTGCATACGATAGCCCTATGTCGATACGCTTATATGACGGCGCGCGGAAATAGCTCTTGTCGCGAGTAAGGTGTGGCGCTGTTGTTGGCAATCCGTCGGAAAGGATTCCTCGC
This sequence comes from Muribaculaceae bacterium, assembly GCA_017629835.1. GTDB lineage: Bacteria > Bacteroidota > Bacteroidia > Bacteroidales > Muribaculaceae > JAGBWK01. The sequence goes on from JAGBWK010000036.1 coordinate 6,198, forward strand.
AAACTAAATTTGAGTTTGGGGAATTTGGGGAAGTAGTCAGTAAAGAATAGCGCAAGGCTATAGCGTTGGTCGGTTGGACGTGGCACATTTACGCCATTTAGATTCTCGTTGGTTTTCATCAATGAGAAGCTAATCCATGAGTCGGTGCCAGGGACGAACTGCCCGAAGAGTTTCATATCAAGTCCGTAGGTGTACCCGTTCGATTGATTTACGCCTGAGTACACTATCTTGAGATTGTCTATTTCGTAAGGAATTAGGTTATTGAGCTTCTTATAATATGCTTCGGCTGACAGTTTGAATGGGCGTCCAAACGCTCTGAACGTATAGTCACCACCAAGAATGAAATGGATGCTCTGCTCCGATTTAATGTCTTTGTTTAGCACAATGGTCTCTGCGCCCATTTCGTCAGCCACTGGCTGGCGATATTCTTTATAGAAGGGCGATTGATAATATAGGCCTGTTGCGAATCGGAATGTCCAGCTATTGAATTGCTCGGGCACAAATGCAACGCTCGCACGAGGGCTGACGAGGCTTTCCTTATTGAAATCCCAATACGAATAGCGCAAGCCAGCATTGATTGAGAAATAACCGGCTTTGGAGTTGAAGCGATATGAATCTTGAACGAATAGCGCGATGCGGTTCGACGAGAAATCTTGTCGCGACGTCATTGTGTATATCATCTGAATCGCGTCGGGATTGGTTGGAAGGGTAAACCCAGCAGAGTCGCGTAACTCCCACTCGCGGGCTCGTTCATACACGTTTTCGTGTTTGTAAGTAAAACCGTAGGTGAGTTTATGTTGCTTGATACCAGTGTAACCTTTAAGCCCTACGGATAATACCGACATTTTCAGTCGGTTGCGAGCATGCTCATGATAGCGACCTACGCCCAACTCGCCACCGATAGCATCGTCGGGATTGCCACCGCCAGTGGTGCCGGCTTGGTCGAGCCAATATTCTCCAGAGATATCGTAGCTCACAAGCTCGTTGGTCAAATAGCCCGATGTAATAAGCGACAGGCTTGTGCTACGTGACAGTATGTAGTCGAGATTGAGTGCGCCGAAATAGGTTTCAAAACGGTCCTTTTCCCACCCGTCGAAAAACACTTTGAACTGTTTCGCATCTTCCGACGTTCCGAAGTTGGTTTGACGTGATGTAGGTGTGAAATTATAATTATTGATAGCGATATTGCCAAGAAATGATGCGCGAAATTTGCTGCTCGGCTTGAATATCAGGTTGACTTGGTAGTCGAGGAAATTTGGGTCATATTCACCTTTGGCGTCCATTGTGCTAAGTAGCGAAGCGTTACGCTTGTAGCGGAAGCCTTGAAGCGATGAAAATTTGCGCGAATTGGTGCCAATAGTGACGCTTCCGCCCATAAGGCTTGCCGACACTGCCCCTTCGAATGCTTCGGGCTCTCGATAGGTGATATCCAATACCGACGACATTTTATCGCTATATTCTGCCGCAAAACCACCTGTTGAGAATCCGATAGAGCCAACCATATCGGGGTTGATAATCGAAAGGCCCTCTTGTTGTCCCGACGACACGAGCTGTGGACGGTAAACCTCAGTACCATTGATATATACGCTATTCTCATCGTATGTGCCACCTCTGACCGAATATTGCGACGACATCTCGTTCGATGAATTCACGCCAGCCATTGTTGCAAGCATAGCTTCGACGCTACCGCCACTGACATCGGGCGACAATTTCCCGATTTTGGTGTCGATTTTCTGCATTTGGTCGGTCTGTTTTTTGAAATCGGAAACCTCAACCTCCATTATCTCGTAGGATGTGTGTAGCATCTTCACGTTGATTGTTACGTCGTCGGACGGGTCAATCAGTCGGCGTTTAATCTCTTTGTAGCCTATGCAGGTGAAAATCACGTTGATAGTGTCGTTCTTTGGGGCGACAAGGCTGTATGAACCGTCGATTCCAGATGTGGCGCCAATCGCAGTTTTGTCGATGCGTATGGTGGCAAATTCCAGAGGCTCATCCTTCTCATCGACCACCTTGCCGTGGAGCTTCACTTGCTCGGCAGCTGAGGCTATCAAAGTTGAAAGTATGCTGAAAATCAGTAATATATGTCGAATTATGCTCATTTGATGCGATAGTTACACAATATTTATAACGAGAATTCGCGGCTAAAATTATAAATTAACGGTTATTAGTTGTAACTTTGTCATCTATTAATAATAATGCTAATGGCTGAATGGATTAAACTTTCGATACCACATCTTGGTGGCAAAGAAAAAGAGTATGTGGACCGCGCTATAGATTCTACTTGGATTGTTCCGCTTGGGCCTGCTGTCGATGAGTTTGAACAAAGACTTGAGCAATACATCGGTAACAATACTCGCATTGTTGCTTTAAGCGCAGGCACTGCGGCTATACATCTCGGATTGATTCTTGCTGGTGTTAAGGCTGGTGATGAGGTGGTTTGTCAATCGATGACTTTTGCAGCATCAGCCAATCCAATAGCCTACATTGGTGCCAAACCTGTGTTCGTCGACAGTGAGTCGGATACGTGGAATATCGACCCAGCGCTTCTTGAGCGTGCAATTCTCGACCGTATCGCCAAAGGTCGCAAGCCGTCGGCTATCGTTTTCGTCGACCTCTATGGTATGCCAGCAAAGGTTGCTGAAATTTCAGCGATTGCTGCTCGCTACGAAATCCCTCTCATTGAGGATGCTGCCGAGGCAATTGGTTCGGAGTACGACGGAAAGATGTGTGGCTCATTCGGCTCTTTTGGTGTGCTCAGTTTTAATGGCAACAAAATGATTACCACCTCGGGTGGTGGCGCTTTGATTTGCCACAATGAAGAAGATGCCAAGCGTGCGCTATTCCTTGCTACTCAAGCTCGTGAGAATAAGCCATACTACTACCATGAAACCATTGGCTACAATTATCGCCTTAGCAATGTAAGTGCCGCAATCGGATGCGCTCAGTATGAGGTGTTGCCCGAGCGCGTGGCTCGCCGCCGTGCGATATGCGACATCTACCGCCGCGCTTTTGAAGGTAACTTGTTGATAACGTTGCACGACAATCCGAATTCGCAATTCAATTCCAATTTCTGGTTGTCAACCATTCTAATTTCTGAGGAAGCATCTGTATCGCCAGACCAATTGCGACAAGCGTTGATGAACGAATGTATCGAAACTCGCTTGCTTTGGAGGCCGATGCATATGCAGCCTGTCT
>JAGBWK010000037.1 GCA_017629835.1 Muribaculaceae bacterium
CGGTAACTATCCCTAACTCGGTAACTGAGATTGGCAACTTTGCATTCAGTGGATGCAGCGGCTTGACCTCGATAACCATTGGCAACTCGGTGACAAAGATTGGATTTGGCGCATTCATCAATTGCAGGGGCTTGACCTCGGTAACCATCCCTAACTCGGTAACTTGGATTGGCGCTTGTGCGTTCAGGGGTTGCAGCGGCTTGACAGAGGTAATTAGCCATAGTGAGGTTCCACCGACCGCAGATCAAAGTACATTTGAAGATATCCCTAATAGTGCCACGCTCTATGTACATGTAGGATGTAAGAGTGCTTATGCTGTAGCACAAGGTTGGAGCAGCTTTTACAATATAGTAGAAGATGATGAGAAAGCGTAGTTAACAGGGCATAGGACCCCACGCTGCATAACCATTAAAAGCAGATTTGCTATCAGCGTAACCCATATCTGTGTCTTGATAGCATTGGCACTCTCGCCATAGAAGTATTTTAGAGGGAAATTCTGTTTTATTTGCTTGAAGCAGTTTTATGACCTGAGTATAGAGCGGCTGTCCGAGAAAATGTGTACTTTTGGGCATAATCGGACAGCAATAAAAAATTTTACGTGGAGTTTGCGATATTAGATAAAAACGACTACTTTTACAGAGTATTAAATTAACGAATTGTATGCGTAGGATTATTGCTTTTGTGGTGTTGATGCTTGCGGTGGCTTCGGCTCAAGTGGCTATGGCTCAGTGTGGTCAAAATACTCATAACGCTCAGTGTGGTGGCGGTTGGACGGCTGGGGTAGTGGTTGCTCCGGCTGATACGGCGTGCTATCTTAAGGTGGCGTTCAGCGTCAGCGCAATCCCTCAGGGCGTTGCCAAGCGGATGATTGGCAAGTCGTTTCCCACCGAGGGGGCATTAATATCCATTGATGAGCTGCGATATGTGCCTATGCTTCACGTCAGAGCTGACGGCACGATTCTTACCGGCGAAATGGTGGTTAACCGCGCCATAGCCAACGATATAGCAGCGATTTTTAAGGAGCTGTTTCGTCAGCGTTACCCTATTGAACGCATAGAATTGATTGATGAGTACAACGCTGAGGATGAGCAGAGTATGCGCGCCAACAATAGCTCGTCGTTCTGCTATCGTACAGTTGCCGGCTCGAAAAAACTGTCGAAGCATGCAATGGGTATGGCGGTGGATATCAATCCGTTGTATAATCCCTATTTTAAGATTGTGCGCAATGCTGCGGGCGATAGCATCGGCTATCGGAGTTTACAACCCGCAACGGCAACCGATTACGTCAGCCGCCAGGCCGACTATCCTTATAAAATCGTGGAAAACGACCTCGCGGTCCGACTTTTCCTCAAATACGGCTTTGAATGGGGCGGCGATTGGCCCAACACGAAAGATTATCAACACTTCGAACGATAAAAACAAGAATCAGTGATCGGCATTTGCTGGCCACTGATTTTTTGTATTGCGACGATGTGGTTGGGGGCTATCTTACAGGCATTGAGGGTTGGATGTAGGATAGGAGGCGTGTGGCTCGGGTGGTGGCGGTGTAGAGCCAGCGGTAGAGGTCGAGGGTGGCGAGAGCCTCGGGGGCTATGTAGCCAGTGTCGACAAACACGCTTTGCCATTGTCCGCCCTGAGCTTTGTGGCAAGTGACGGCGTAGGCATATTTCACGCGTAGAGCGTTGTAGTATGGGTCGGCTTTCAGTATGCGAGCTATCGCGTTAGGGTTGGTCAGCGTGGCATCGTCGGCGCCTGCATCCTTGAGGGCAAGTTGGGCGAGTTGCTGCTCCTGGTCGGGATTTAGTCCAGCAGTTTCGGCGTTGAGCGAGTTGAGGATGAGTTTGCAGTCGAATGTCAAGTCGCGGTCGGGGAATGTGAGCTCCACGTCGGCAAAGCGAAGCATCCCACGTATTTCGGTGCCATAGATGCGGCTTACGGTGGCGATGTCGCCGTTGGCAATGAAGTCGGCGCCGCGCACAGGAGTACCGTCGGGATTTTTGACGCGCGAAGTCCAGTAATAATTGTTTTTGGCGATGAGAACAGGCTCGTCGCGCGAAAGCACTTCCTCTTTTTCGAGGATGCGTCCGCGTATGGCGAGGTTGAACTCCATTGCGCGCTTGTTGGAGCGTGTGATGAGGATAGTTTCGTCGATGCCGTAGGTGCCATATGATGCCGACAGAGCGTCTTCGAGGTCTTCGGACTGCACGGTGACAACGTCGCTGAATGGTGTGACGGTGAGCTGTGTCGGTTGCAGTGGGTCGAGTTTCATCGAGCGGCGTAGGGCGGTGGCATTGTAGAGGATGCCCGACGATGAGGCTTGGCGCACAGTTTGAGTCAGCGTGGCATGGCTGACGCGCAAACCCATGCTGCGCAGGCGGTCGACCGACATCGCTGGCGACTCTTCGCAGCCGACTGGGGGTAGCTGAGCGCTGTCGCCAAGCAGTATCATTCGGCAGTCGTTGCCCCCATAGACGTATTGGCAGAGGTCGTCGAGCAGTGTGGAGTTGTCGCTTGAACCAATCATCGAAGCTTCATCTACGATGAACACTGCGCCATTGTGGGGGTTGTCGGCAACTCCAGCCACAGCGACCACGTTGCCCGGGGCTTCGGCGCGGTAGATTTTGCGATGAATTGTGAAGGCCTTGCGCCCAGCGGTGGTGCCCAACACTTTGGCTGCGCGCCCAGTTGGCGCAAGGAGCACCACTTGGCGTTTTGCCTTTGAAAGAGCACGAACTAAAGCGCCAACGACCGAGGTTTTTCCCGTACCGGCATAACCATTGATTAGGAAAACCGACAGCGACGGAGTGCCAGCCGAGCAGTAGCGAGCGAGAGCTTCAATCAGTGCTCTTTGCTGCACAGTCGGGTCGAACGGCATTTCGGCGATTACTATGTCGGCAAATTCCTTTACGGTCATAATGCTTTCTTTATCAGTTGGTTTGCTAAATCCTCGAAAAGTTGGCGAGTTTAGCGGCAATGCGGCGGGGTGGGGTTGCTTAACGGCTTAAAATGCTGAGGGTGTGCCTATTGTGATAATGGCACACCCTCATTCAATATGATTCGTGCCACTTGAGCGTTGCGGTCGCGCTTAGGGTTGGCGAGTGGCTTCCGCTTGGTGGCTAACTCGGCGTCGATTAGTTGATGATGTCGAAGTGAGTGTATGGACGGAGACATTCGGGCACGATGATGCCTTCGGGTGTCTGGTTGTTCTCGAGCAATGCGGCTACGATGCGTGGCAGAGCAAGAGCCGAGCCGTTGAGTGTGTGGCAGAGGTGGGTTTTCTTGTCCTCGCCGCGGTAACGGCATTTGAGGCGTGAAGCCTGGTAGGTTTCGAAGTTTGAAACTGAAGAAACTTCGAGCCAACGCTTCTGAGCAGCTGAGTACACTTCAAAGTCGAAAGTGATAGCCGATGTGAAGCTCATGTCGCCACCACAGAGACGGAGAATGTGCCAAGGCAAACCGAGCTTTTCGAGCAGACCCTGTACGTGGTCCTTCATCTCTTCGAGTGCAGCGTAAGAGTTTTCGGGCTTTTCGATGCGTACGATTTCAACCTTGTTGAACTGGTGCAAGCGGTTCAATCCGCGTACATCCTTGCCGTAGCTGCCAGCTTCGCGACGCCAGCAAGCTGAGAATGCGCAATTCTTGATAGGGAGTTGTGCGTCGGTGAGGATTACGTCGCGGTAGAGATTGGTAACAGGCACCTCAGCTGTGGGGATGAGGTAGAGGTTGTCGAGGGGAGCGTGATACATCTGACCCTCTTTGTCGGGGAGCTGACCTGTGCCGTAGCCTGACGCTTCGTTCACAACGAATGGAGGTTCAATTTCGATGTAGCCTGCTTCGACTGCGCTATTGAGGAAGAATTCGATGAGCGCACGCTGCAAGCGAGCTCCTTTGCCGATGTAAACGGGAAATCCGGCGCCAGTGATTTTCACACCGAGGTCGAAGTCGATGAGGTTGTATTTCTTTGCGAGGTCCCAGTGGGGGAGAGCGTCGGCAGGGAGTTCGGGGATTACGCCGCCAGATTTTTCAACCACGTTGTCAGCGGCCGATGTGCCGTGGGGCACAGCTGCGCAAGGTGTGTTGGGGATAGTCAACAGGATTTCACGGATTTTTTCTTCAGCTTCAGCAAGCTGCTCAGCGAGAGCCTTTTGCTGTTCCTTAACTTCGGCTACCGCTTTTTTAGCTTCTTCAGCTTCGTCGCGTTTGCCCTGTTTCATAAGGGCGCCAATCGAAGCTGCTTTTTTGTTGAGGTCGGCAGCGAGAGTGTCGTTTTGGAGTTGAAGAGCGCGACGCTGGTTGTCGAGTTCGAGAATAGCGTCGATTTTTTCTTTACCGTCGAAACCTTTGACGGCGAGGCGCTCAACGATGAGCGCGGGGTTTTCCTTTATTTGTTGAATGGTCAACATTGTAGTAGGGGTATTATCGCGATATGTAAAATTGTACTATTGAATCGGCGAGAGAGTGGCGCTGATTTAGCTGAGGAGTTCTTTGACTTTGGCTGAGATTTCGCGACCGTCGGCGCGACCAGCGAGAGCTTTTGAGGCTACGCCCATCACTTTGCCCATCATTTTAGCGTCGGTGGCGCCCACTTCAGCGATGATGCGTTTGAGTTCGGCAGTGAGTTCCTCTTCGGTAAGTTTCTTGGGTAGGTATTCTTCGATTACAGCCACTTCGGCGAGCTCGGTTTCGGCGAGTTCGGGGCGATTTTGCTCGGTGTAGATAGCAGCGCTTTCGCGACGTTGCTTAGCCATACGCACGAGCACCTTCATGGCGTTGTCGTCCGACAGAGTGCCGTCGCCACCCTTAGCTGTTTTGGCTTCAAGAAACTCTTTTTTGATGCCGCGAAGAGCTTCGAGACGAATGCGATCCTTTGCGAGCATTGCTTTTTTGATATCTTCTGAGATTCTGTCAAATAAGTCCATTTTGCTAAATTTTTATTAGACATACAAAATTACGACATTCCCCCAAATAATCAAAATCTTAAGCAATAAAAGGACGGAAATATATGACACTTAGGTTGCATTGGAAGCCTATGATGCCAAAGGATTGGAGTAGTGCTGGAGAAGGTGGTGGTTGTGTGAAAAAATAAGAGGCCCGCTGATGCGAGCCTCTTGGGTGTATGTCGGATTTTGTCGACTTACGATTTTTGGGTTGCTACTTGCGGTAAGGCAAGTGAGCGGTAGGCGATAATTAGCCGTTAACTTTCTTCATGTGAGCGATGAGATCGAGCACTTTGTTAGAGTAGCCGATTTCATTGTCGTACCAAGACACAACCTTAACGAAAGTAGGAGTGAGTTGGATACCAGCTTTAGCGTCGAAGATAGAAGTGCGAGCGTCGCCGAGGAAGTCAGCAGAAACTACAGCGTCTTCAGTGTAGCCGAGGATACCTTTGAGTTCGCCTTCAGAAGCTTCTTTCATTGCAGCGCAGATTTCTTCGTAAGTAGCGGGTTTAGCGAGGTTAACAGTGAGGTCAACTACAGATACGTCGAGAGTAGGAACACGCATTGACATACCAGTGAGTTTGCCGTTGAGTTCGGGGATAACTTTACCTACAGCTTTAGCAGCACCAGTAGAAGAAGGGATGATGTTGCCTGCAGCTGCACGGCCACCGCGCCAGTCTTTCATTGAAGGACCGTCAACAGTTTTCTGAGTAGCAGTAGTTGAGTGAACAGTTGTCATAAGACCTTCAACAACGCCGAACTTGTCGTTGAGCACCTTAGTGATAGGAGCAAGACAGTTAGTTGTGCAAGAAGCGTTAGAAACGAACTGAGTACCCTTTACGTAAGTTTCGTGGTTAACACCGCAAACGAACATAGGGGTGTCGTCCTTAGAAGGAGCTGACATAACAACATATTTAGCACCAGCTTCGATGTGAGCTTGAGCTTTTTCTTTAGTGAGGAAGAGACCAGTTGATTCAACAACGTATTCAGCACCTACAGCGCCCCAACCAATTTCAGCAGGGTTTTTGCAAGCTGTTACGCGGATTTCTTTACCGTTAACGATGAGGAGTGATTTTTCCAAATCGTAGTCAACTGTACCTTCGAATTGGCCATGCATTGTGTCGTACTTGAGCATGTAAGCCATGTAGTCAACGGGGAGGAGGTCGTTGATTGCTACTACTTCGATGTCTTCACGTTTGGTAGATGCACGGAAGACGAAGCGACCGATGCGACCAAAACCATTAATACCTATTTTTGTCATAATTTATAAAGAAATTGGGTTTTTGATATTGTTCTTTTTTGCTGGAAAGAACACGCAGTTTTTTCCGACCGCAAAGTTACAATATTTTTTTAATATATAATAGTTTACGACGTTAGGTTTTTATTTGGTTGAATGTTAAAAAAGTTAAAAATCAACACTGAAAGTAGGGGCTGATATGCAATCCCTCAGGGGGTAGAGCGAGTAAGACACGAAGATTTTCCAAATTGGTTTCGGCTCTACGTGCTATTTCGCGGGCAATTGTGGTGTCGTCGTCGGTCAGCACTATGGCGAGGGCGTTGTCGGCAATGGTGGTTTCCAATGCCTTGCGTAGGGTTGTGGAGCTGATGATTTCAAATTCGGAGCGGAATTCCACTTCGAGCAAGTCGGGGTCGACTTCGGCAAGGTCAAGGTCGGCGACAAATGGCATCAGTTGCAGAATGATGTCGGCGAAGGTGCCGACAACCAGCTGGGCGAGCACTTGGCGGTTGTCGGGGGTGAGCATCGGTATTTTGCGCGCGTTCTGATTCATATATGTGCGCAAAGCTGATTGGGCATAAATTTTGTCGAGTATTCTATCGATTGAAAGTACAATTCTCATGGCTTGGAGAGTGAAGTGTCAGTGAATAGTGTTTAGTGGTTTGTTTTTAGTTGAAATAAAGTGGATCAGAAAAGTTTGCGAGAGCGGCGGCGCGATTCTGTTCTGTCGCGTTTCGATCGGCGATGTATCTGCCGACCGATTTCGAAATATAGTCTTCGGGCAGTGTGAAAAGTGATGAAATATCGCGAGGCATTGCCTTCGGTGAGCACTCGTGCGAGCGCATGATTGAGCGATAGTCCAGGTTGTTTTGCCATAAGCTGTTGGCACTTTTCCGATAGCTCTTGAAGCATTTCGTAGCGAGCTCCTTTCTTGTTCTTGATTTTCAATTTGTTACGGTTGTATAGGCTTACGTATCGCAGTGCGTAGCCATGGTCGACATAATAGGCTGGGGCTGTGGAGTTGATAGCACGGGCTATAATTTCGTTGGTCAACAGTTTGCGCCCTTCGTCGAATGCCTTTTCGCGTTGGCGGTGACATTCACGCATAAAGTCGTGGTTGCGTTGTGCTGAGTAAAAGCTCATAAGGGTTGCAATTAAAAGTGAAACTAAAGCTCCTCAACGGAGCCCAAAATAGAAGTGAATATGGGTAGCGAATCCTGTAATGCAAAGATATGTTCGGCTATGGGCAAGAAGATTGCACGCTTCAGTTAAAAAGGTAAAATTACCTGTAAAAAGTCAATACTTGCCGTTCTGAAGCAGCGACATAATAGTCTCGTTGCGCATAGTGCGAAAGTGATTGAACGTGTCAAGGATATCCTTGATTGCCACTAAGGCGTTGCGCACCTCGCTTTCATATCGGTCAACGCCGACATTTCCGCTTCCGGTAGTTTTACCCATAAGTGCATTGCTCACGCCCGACACATCCTCAAACATCTGAATTTCCAGTGCCAAGAGCTCGCGCGCACCGATGTCGGTGGCGTTGCTGCTCACTTGATGAGGCTCTTTGCCACCTGCCCCCGGTTTGTAGGGAATGACGGCGTCGGGCAATGCCCACATTGAAGCTACTCTCGACCATTCCATATTGTCGATTTTGCTGTCGACGGGGAATAGCAGAGCCCCTTTGGCGGAGCAATTCATAATGTGGTTAATCATGGTAATGAGGTTGTTAACATAGATTTGCTGGTCGATAACATCCTCAACGAGCGAGTGAACTTCGCCGTCGGTCATAGGGTGGAATTTCACGATGAAAGGGTGTCGGCCGTCGGAGTGGGGAGAGTCGTATTCGTCGAGAATTGTGCCGTCGGGAGTCATCCAGCGACAGTGCCAGCGAGTGGTCATTTGCCATTTGGTAGCGATAAGGGGCAGCCCTGAGTTGCGACGCGAATTGTTTTGGTCATTGATATCGGAAATTAGCGCGGCATTTGCAGCGGCTGTGGTAAAACTACCATTCAGTGGGTCGTGGCAACAGAGTTCTTCTGAGGCTTCGAGCGTCCATACCTCAATGATTCGGAGTCGATTGTCGGGAGCGTATGAGAACGAATTGCTGTTGTCTGCTCCGAGAATGTTGTCGTCGCCGTAGCTCTCTATAGTGTTGAGATGCTGGCGTAGTTTGAGAGCGCGAGTGCGGTCGCCATGGGCAAATCGCATCACAGCCTCTGCAGGACTCATATTGTGGAGCATCCCAACCAATTCGATGTCCCAGCCGCGAGGGTCGCAGAACGAATTGACAAAAAATGATGCGGGATTGACATTGTCGACCCAAACCCCTTTGCCATGGCTGCGGCGTTCGGCTACAATGCGCTGAATGGCGCATCCCGATATGAGGAATTCCTCAAGCATACGAGCGTCGATTTCGTCAATGCTATTGGCTGTTAGCACTTTGTTGAGGTTGTCGTCTGCTGGGCGGTTCTCGATGCTGTTTGCAGCGTTGAGCGACAGGCGGAAATGCCCTACGATGCATTTTACTAAGCGGCGAATAAGGTTGTTGGTCATAGGCTCGCGCCCTTTACTGCGCGCCTTTTCGGCTTCGGTCACTTTACGCCCATTGCGGTCGGTTGTAGGGTCGCTCCACTGGTCGCCGTATGTGAAGCGCTTGGCGCGTTGGCGGCGCGAGCGTAAGTCGGAAGCCGACGACCACGCATGTCGAGCCGCTGCGGCTATGCGGATTGATGTTTCGGTTTTGTTCATAGTGTATCAGATTTCAGTTGGGATTGTAGCTAAAGCTGCTCGGTCGAGGATGTAAGTGCCTGGTTGCGGCTCCAAGACGCACAGCAAGTTTTCGATGCGAGGATTTTCCCCGACTGCGCTGTAGAGCATCATTGACTTGCCTTGCAGCAGTGCCACAGGTTGATAGGCGCCACCTTTTACGTAGTCGGAGCTTTGTATGATTGCTTCAGGTGAATCGAGGTCGGTGATAATCGAAGCATTGCGTTTCCACCCAATCATTTTGACGGAAACCACCCGGCGGCAGTTGTCGGGAAGAGTAACCGTCACCGAGTGGTCGTCATTTACTTTGGCCATAATTTTGGCAGAGATGTCGACGACGGGAAGCCAAGCCGTTGGCCCATTGTCAATCAGATTGAAATACCAGTCGTCGATGCGGCAATGAATCAGTTCATCGATGTTGATTCCTGAAGCTGAGGAGATGATGGCGCTGTTGGTCGATTGTGGCAAAAGGTGCAGACGCAGGCGCCAAATTGAGGTCATCTCCTCTAAATTCAGGGTTTCCATAGTGTTAGATTAGATAAGGTTCGTGTTCGAGTTTACGCCGTAGTGCTGTTGCCGACGATGCGCATGTGGGCTGAGGGATAGCGGAGCACGAGGCAGCTGCTTTCGGTGATGACGATAGCATCGGTGTTGCGGATGCCTGAGGTGCGAAGGTCGATGCGCTCGGTGCGGAATGGCACGTGGCAATACTTAGTGATGTATTCGGGGTCGACAATCAGTCCATCGTGGGCATGGCCACACTGGTCAAACACTTCGCTGGCGAGCACGTAAAGGCGGCCAAACTTAGTGGTTATTTCAGTGAAATCCAATCCCCAGCGGGTCATTGTTTCAGAAGCGCCGATTGTTTTCACATGCTCCATGTTGTGGAGTTCTTCGATTAAGCGAGTGCCTCCGATGAGTATCTTCTTCGATGAGCCACCGTTGCCAGTGAACGCTTCGCGGCTGATTTCTACGAGTTTGCGCCCGTCGAGCTGACCAATCGAATATTCCGTTTCCTTGCCAGCTTGATTCCAGATGCCACCGGTGAGCATCACGTAGTTGGCTTTCACGGGGTCGTAGATTTTGTTTTTGAAACCGAAAAGGAAGTTCTTTTCCATGCCTAAACGCATATCGATGATTGCAGCTTCTTCCTGATCGTTGAAGTTCCAGCCTACTTCTTTGTTGGCGATTTTCATATATGTTGATTGCTCAACTTGTGCTTTGAAAATCTGGCAATAGTTTTGACTCTTGATTGGAAGTGCTTGAAATTGTGCTGTTTGCACATCGAGCTCGGCTGCGGCGCGCCCCATGCGTATTAGCTTAGTGCCAGCTGTGAGGTCGGGAACAATACGAGCATCCTCATTGCCATTGTTGGCTGCGATTACGGTCAGACCACCAGTGCTATTCTTTTCTACGACGTAGAGCACTAACGAGCCGCCGTCGGAGGTCGATACTTCGGGCACCATAATCGTTTCTGATGGCTCAAACATAGCGTCGTTGTCGGTCGAGAGGGTCGAGGTAAGGAAACCATTATAGTTGGTATTTCCCTTACGTTCGCAACTCATCACAGTGGCTTCGATTGGTTTGGTGTCGACTGAATAATAGTCCACCACCATTGAGCCGCAAGCGCGTGCCCCTGCTTGGCGTGAGATTTGGTCGATAGGGGTTGCCATAGGGCGGATTTTGACGATGCGCTCATCGATTTCGTTGCGGAGCAATTCGGGCGATGCTTGCGTTGCGAGGTCAAGTGTTAATGGCTCACTTTCAACAGCCTTGCCGCCAGTTGCACCAGCGATTATGGCCATTGCTGTCCATGCGCTTTCGCCGTGGAAATAGCCAAGGGCGTAGGCGATGAAGAGAAGGAGAATTACTGCGGCGAAGATGCCGTTTTCACTTTTCAGAAAGTCAATTAGTTTTTTCATGTTGGTGTGTTAATTTAAAAGGTTTATGGTAGGTTTGTAGGGAAATCAGTCCCATACACTGCGGCGCATGTTGTTGAGAATCATTACTTCGGAGTCGGTCGAAGGTTGATGAGGGCGTGCGTTAAGCTGTTCATACATTGCTGGTTGAGCCATTAATTGCTTGATGCTTTCGTTGCGACCGCGTAGGTAGCCACGCTGCTCCGCTTCGGCAATGAGTTGTTCGATGTTCGGAGCGTCGCTGCTTGTAGTAGAGTCAGCTGCATCGGCAGATACTTCGACTGGATTGTCGGTTGCTTCAAGGCAGTTCGTCTCGGACGCTTCGCAGCCGGTGGCTTCGCCGCCATTTGCTGTGGACACTTCGCGGCAAGTTTCGGCGGAGTCATCAATAATGATGTTGTTGGTAGTTGCCGTTTCGCAAAGTTCGGCCGAGCCGCCGACGTTCTTGGGGGTTGATGCTTCGGACAGGGCATCAGTCATCGTTGGTGTGTTTTTAAGTTTTTTCATTGAGTTGTTTTTTTGGTGGTTAAAATCATTTACGATGCAAAGTTATAACGCCACCAGTCGCCCCCATTGCCAAAAAGTAACTTTCACCAAAAAAAAGTTTTCTGCGTGCCCCAGCCACCGCCTTTTTGCATATTTCGTGCAAATAGCCTAACTTTGCGATGATTAATATAATATAGTATTCATCGCTGCCCAATCCGTATGAATACCGACCTGTAACTATTGAAAATCATTGTAATATGTCGCAATACTCCCCAAAATCAGCGCTTCCCAAAGTTGAAAATATGCGCGTGGCTATCGTTCGCACAGAGTGGAACGAGAGCATCACCGAGCCTATGGCTGTCGAGGCTCAAAATCTTTTCATCAGCCAAGGTTTCGATGCCGACGATGTCGCAACTTTCGTTGTGCCCGGAGCGGTAGAACTCACTTTCGCTGCGTCGCAGTTGATCGAAACGTCGCTCTACGATGCTATCATCGTAATCGGTTGCGTAATCCGTGGCGATACGCCCCATTTTGACTATGTGTGCCAGTCTGTTACCCAAGGCATTACAGCACTGAATGCCGACTGCGACATCCCAGTGATTTTCGGTGTGTTGACTGTCAACAACGAGCAGCAAGCTATCGAGCGTGTTGAGGCTGGCAAGGGTCGCGAATTTGCTGAAACAGCTATCAAAATGCACGCTTTCGCTCAATACGCTAAGTCGCTTTAATCCCAGCTGATTGATGATTACTCTCCCTCTTAATCTCGAAATTATACCCAAGGGAACGGTCGGCGTGGCTTTGAGTGGCGGTGCCGACTCGGTTGCATTGCTCTTGGCGCTGAGGGATGCTGGCTGCGACGTCGTGGCTCTGCATTGCAATTTCGAGTTGCGAGGTGATGAGAGCGACGGTGACGAGGCTTACTGTCGCGAGCTCTGCTCACATTATAATATACCATTGAGCGTGGTGCGCTTCGACACAGAGCGTCTGCGCCAACAGCGCGAATCGGTCGAAATGGCTTGTCGCCGCCTGCGCTACGACTGGTTTTGCCAGCAGCGCGAAGAGCTTAATTTGGCTTGTGTGGCGTTGGCTCATCATCGTGAGGACCGAATCGAAACGCTTTTTATCAACCTTCTGCGTGGCTCAGGCCCTACTGGACTTGCCAGCATGCCTGCAGTGCGCGATTTCTATGTCCGTCCATTGCTCGATGCTACGCGCGACCAGATTGAGGAATACTTGGCGCATCGTGGCGTTGCGTTCCGCACCGATTCTTCAAACCTTACAAATCAGTATCGTCGCAATGCCTTGCGCAACGATATTCTTCCTGCAATCCGGCAATATTTCCCAGCTGCGGACGCTGGTTTGGCTCGCACAATGGACTCCATGCGCCGCTCATCGAATATGATTAGCCTATTGCTCAGCCTCGTAAGCCGCAATTTAGTTATTGATTTTGCAGGACACAAAGTTGTCGACGTCAGTGCCTTAAAGCAACTGACCGACGACCCTTCAACGCTCCTCTATTTGCTGTTCAATAGCCAATTCGACGACGAGATTACCATTGCCGTAGCCGAAGAGATTTGCGCTGTTGCCGACATCACCTCTTCGAAATTCTTCCAAACCGTAGCTGGTTCTCAGCTCGAATTTTTTCAAGGAAAACTATTTGAATATATTCCTCAGAATTTCAATACATTAGAATTCTCGCTCACGAGCATTCCAACCGATGTTTTTGCAACGATTGAACAGGTCGATTATCAGCAATTTCTTCGACTGAAAGATGATGCCATTGGCTCAGCAAAACACCTGTTTATCGACATCGACGAACTGCCCGACGATGCCCAATTCCGATTGCGCGACTGGCGTTCGGGCGACCGTATCAAGCCTTTTGGGATGAAAGGCTCGCGCCTGCTGAGCGACATTTTTACCGATTGCCATCTCTCGCACTCCGACCGCAATTGTGCGAAAGTGCTTGAACTACTTCCCGACAAAATTTTGTGGGTCACAGGAGTGCGCACCTCAGCCCATTTCCCCGTCAGTCCCACCTCTCACCGCATCCTCCACCTGTCAATCCACTGACCTTTCAACCCTCAATCCACCTCGCTTCGCAACCGACTGAAGAATCGAAAAATATCAAAATCGAAGAAAAATTCCCATAATTTTCAATGAAAAATTCCCACAATTTTCAATTGTCGGTGATTTAGGTGGATATTTCCGTTCTTTTGAACGCGCTTTTGCCCCTCCTTTACCGCACTTTCACTGCTTTTCTGCCACTCTCCAGCACACACTTCCGCTGCTTTATTACGCCTACTTTCTATTTGCCGTTTTGCTGTCCTCTCTTTCTCTCTTTCCGCACACGGTTTTAGTTTCCACTATCTTCGTCAAATTTTACACCCACACTACGAATTTTCAGAATAAATTTGCAGTGTACAAAATTGTCGGCTTTCCGACCCATAATTCATCATCCGATAACACCCTCCCAACTCAGTTTATATAGTACAAACAACCGTTTAAACCATAATTCCAGTGAAACGAATTGCACTTATCTTGTCCGTTATGCTCGCTCTGCCTATAATGGCTTCTGCCGACGCTTGGACTGAAATCTATCCCCAAATTGAGAAAAGCATCCGCTGTCCGCAGTTTGCCGACCGCACATTCGACATCAAAGCCTATGGCGCTTCGGCCGATGCTACACCTGTAGTCAACCAACGTGCTATCAACAGCGCAATCAAAGCCTGCTCCGAAGCTGGTGGCGGTCGCGTGCTTGTGCAGGGTGGCACTTTCTCAACTGGTGCTATTCGTATGCTCAGCAACGTCAATCTTCACATTACCGAAGGCGACACTCTGCTCTTCGTCTTCCAACCCGAACTCTACCCATTAGTGCCTACACGTTGGGAAGGGCTCGACTGCTGGAACCTTTCGCCATGCATCTATGCCTACGAGGCCGACAACGTAGCCCTTACTGGTAAGGGTGTAGTCGACGGTGGCGCTTCTAAAGAAGCTTGGTGGCCTTGGTGTGGCAAGGACCGTTTCGGCTATGTCGAAGGTCAGCCACGTCAGCAGGATGACAACTGCCGCCCTCGTTTGCTTCGCAATGCTGAGGACAACGTGCCTATGGATGAGCGTCGCTTCACCGAAAACGACCGCCTCCGTCCACAGTTGGTCAATTTCAACAAATGCGACGGCGTGTTGATTGAAGATGTTACCCTTCTGCGCTCTCCATTCTGGGTTATTCACCCTCTGCTCTGCAAAAACGTAATCGTGCGCGGCGTCCACATTAATAATGACGGTCCCAATGGCGACGGTTGCGACCCCGAATCTTGCGACGGTGTGCTCATCGAAAACTGCTTCTTCAACACTGGCGACGACTGTATCGCCGTTAAGAGTGGTCGAAACAACGACGGCCGCCTCTGGAACATCCCCTCGCAGAACATCATCATCCGCAATTGCCGTATGGAAAATGGTCATGGTGGTGTGGTTATCGGCTCAGAAATTTCTGGCGGTTGCCGCAACCTCTTTGCCGAAAACTGCGTAATGGATAGCCCCGAACTCGACCGCGTAATCCGCATCAAAACAAACACTTGCCGTGGTGGAATAGTCGAAAATATCTACGTCCGCAACATCGAAGTAGGTGAGTGTGGCGAATCTGTGCTCAAAATCAACCTCGACTACGAGCCCAAAGAGATTTGCTGCCGTGGCTACGACCCAATCGTTCGCAATGTTTCGCTCGAAAATGTTACCTGCAACAAGAGCAAATATGGCGTGATGCTCGTTGGTCTTAAAGACAAAACCAACATCTACAACATCAGCCTTAAAAACTGCCGATTCAACGGCGTTGCCCAAGGCAACAACATCACCGGACTTACTCGCGACATCACATTCGACAACTACTACATCAACGGCTCGCTTAGCCTTTTGGAAAAGCCTTACAAAAACTTCAGCCAATGGCTCGCTAAGTCGGAAATTCAGCGTCAGCCCTGCAGCTACTTGCTCGACTTCTCCAAAAAACCTCGCTGGAACTATGTAATGGGTATCGAACTCGAAGCAATCCTCGACACATACCTCGCCTATGGCGACCAACAACTGTTCGACTATTGCAAGATGTACACCGACACGATGATTGCCAAGAATGGCGAAATTCGCAACTATAAACTCCTCGACTATAACCTCGACAACGTGCGCCCGGGACACTTCGTCACTCGTATGTATGCTCAGGCGCCCGAGCCCAAAAACCTTAAAGCCATCCGCACCCTCATGAAGCAGCTCGACAAGCAGCCTCGCACAGATGAGGGAGTCTATTGGCACAAAGCTATCTACGCCTACCAAGTTTGGCTCGACGGCATCTTCATGGGTCTCCCTTTTCGCGTAATGACTGCGCCGATGATTATGAACAAGCGTAAAGCTAACAAAATCTACGACGACGCAGTCGACCAACTTATCGCTACCTACAACCGCACATACGACCCAGCTACTGGACTTAACCGTCACGCTTGGGACGAAAACCGCGACATGTTCTGGAGCGACGACGTAACAGGCCTCTCGCAGCACTGCTGGGGTCGCGCTCAAGGCTGGTACACAATGGCTCTCGTCGAAATCCTCGACGCCCTCCCTGCCGACTATGCTCGTCGTGGCGAAGTAATGGAGTTGCTCGACAAAAGCTTGAAAAACGTACTCCGCTATCAGGACAAAGCCACTGGCGTGTGGTATCAAGTAATGGACTCACCCGAGCGCGAAGGCAACTATCTTGAAGCCACATGCTCAGCAATGATGGCTTACGCCATGCTCAAAGGAGCGCGCCTTGGCTACATCGACCAATCCTATCGCGAAGAAGGTATTAAAGCCTACAAAGGCATCGTCAACCAATTCCTTCGCGTTGAGCCAGATGCAACACTCTCGTTGACCAAATGCTGCTCCGTTTCAGGACTTGGCCCAGGCATTAGCCCCTCAGTACTGAAAGCAGCCCCCAAAGTGAAAGAAAATCTCCGTCGCGACGGCTCATTTGAATACTATCTCAGCGAGCCTATCCGCGACAACGACGCCAAAGGCGTAGGCCCCTTCATCTGGGCATCCCTCGAAATGGAGCGCCTCGGCTACACAACCTCCTCCTTCACCCTCTAACATCAGCAGCAGTTAGCTGTTTGTGTCGTATTTGCTCTCCTATCCGCTTAATGTGGTTGGGGAGCATATTTTTTGCTTTTTAGATAGGGGGATTTGGGCGGTTTTTGTCGGAAATTGGGGGAAAATTCGTCAGTTAAGATTTTATAGGCGATTTTGTTTGATTTTTTATTAATATAATTCCAAATAAAATCCTATTTTTGAACATTATTTCCTGGGAATAGAGCTTATGCTCTCGGTCCGGCTGCGCCAAAGGACGGCCGGACTTACCCGGAAATGACGTTTTAATGGTCTCACAACACCATGAAAATTGGTATTTTAACGCCTAAAAATCTAAAAAAACAACAATATAACAACCCATGAAACAATTCAACGACGAGAATTTCCTTCTCCAGACACCGACCGCTCAGCGTCTTTATCACAATCACGCTGCGAAGATGCCTATCATCGACTATCATTGCCACCTCATCCCTTCCTATGTGGCTGATAATCACGTGTTCGAAAACCTTTCTAAAATTTGGCTCGAAGGCGACCACTATAAGTGGCGTGCAATGCGCACCAACGGCGTCGACGAACGCTTCTGCACTGGTGCCGACACTACCGACTGGGAAAAATTCGAAAAATGGGCTGAGACTGTGCCCTACACTATGGGTAACCCTCTTTATCACTGGACTCATCTCGAACTCAAAACCGCTTTCGGCGTAAATAAGCTCCTTAACCCTGCTTCAGCAAAGGAAATCTACGACCACTGCTCGGCTATGCTTCAAACTCCCGAACGCTCGGCTCGCGGACTTATGCAGCACTACAACGTTGAGGTGGTTTGCACTACCGACGACCCAGTCGATTCGCTCGAACATCACCTCAAAGTCAAAGCCGACAACGACGCTAAGATTTTCCCCGTGCGTATGCTCCCAACTTGGCGTCCCGACAAGGCTATGGCTGTTGAAGACCCCGTCGCTTACAAGGCTTATATCGACCAGCTCGCACAGGTTTCGGGCGTAGCAATCACCGAATTTGCCGACGTTATTGCTGCTCTCCAGAAGCGCCACGACTTCTTCGCTGAAGTTGGTTGCCGCCTCTCCGACCACGGTATCGAAGAATTCTATGCCGAAGATTACACAACTGCCGAAGTTGAAGCTATCTTCAAGAAAGTTTATGGCGGTCAAGCCCTCACAAAAGAGGAAATCGCCAAATTCAAAACAGCCATGATGGTTGAATTTGCCGTTATGGACCACGACTCAGGCTGGACTCAGCAATTCCACTACGGTGCTATCCGCAACAACAACTCTCGTATGATGTCGCAGCTCGGTCCCGACACCGGTTTCGACTCTATCGGCGACTTCACCGTCGCTAAAAATATGTCGAAATTCCTCGACAAACTTGCCACTCAGGACAAACTCGCCAAAACAATTATCTACAACCTCAACCCACGCGACAACGAACTCGTAGCCACTATGCTCGGCAACTTCCAGGATGGTCGCTACGGCGCAGGCAAAATCCAGTTCGGCTCAGGCTGGTGGTTCCTCGATCAAAAAGACGGCATGGAAAAACAGATGACAGCACTCTCAGTGCTCGGTCTGCTCAGCCGCTTCGTTGGTATGCTCACCGACTCGCGCTCTTTCCTCTCTTATCCTCGCCACGAATACTTCCGCCGCACGCTTTGCAACCTCCTCGGCAACCAAATCGAGAACGGTCTGCTCCCAGCATCCGAAGAAGCATTCATCGGTCAAATGGTCGAAAACATCAGCTACAACAACGCTAAGCAATACTTTAAATTCTAAACCAATTCATAATGAAACCATTATCACCCGAAGCAAAACGCTTTGAAAAAATGACCAACTTCCGCTGGTCGATATGCTTACTCCTATTCTTGGCCACCACGGTCAACTATATGGACCGCCAAGTGCTCTCTCTCACATGGGAAGAGTTCATCAAACCCGAATTCCACTGGACCAACACCCACTACGGTACTATTACCGCGTGGTTCTCAATCATCTACGCTATCGCCAACCTCTTCGCTGGCCGATTCGTCGACTGGATGGGTTCTAAGAAAGGTTACCTTTGGGCTATCGGCATCTGGTCAGCTGGTGCATGCGTTCACGCCCTCTGCGGCTTTGCCACTCAGTGGTACACTGGCATCGAATCAACCACCGCTCTCGTTCAAGCCACTGGCGATGTGGCAATGATTGTCGCCACTGTAAGTACTTACTTCTTCGTTGCAGCCCGTGCCGTGCTCGCGCTTGGTGAAGCAGGCAACTTCCCCGCTGCAATCAAAGTTACTGCCGAATACTTCCCCAAAAAGGACCGCGCATTTGCAACTTCATTGTTCAACGCTGGCTCAGCTATCGGCGCGCTCATCGCTCCTTTCTGCATTGGCCCTCTCGCCAAATATTTCCAATCAATCGGTTGGGGTAACGGCTGGGAAATGGCATTTATCGTAATCGGTGCGCTCGGCTTCGTTTGGATGGGCGCTTGGATTTTCCTCTACAAAAAACCATCGGAAAACAAACGCGTCAACGCTGCCGAACTCGCTTACATCGAGCAAGACAAAGCTGAAGAAGGCGCAGTGGAAGAGAAAACCGATAAAGACGAGAAAGCAATCTCCTTCATCAACTGCTTCAAATATCCCCAAACTTGGGCTGTTTTCTTTGGCAAATTCCTCACCGACGGCGTTTGGTGGTTCTTCCTTTTCTGGACCCCCTCTTACATCAAAAACGTGTTCGGCCTCTCTACTTCTGAAGGCGAAGGTATGTGGATGATTTTCGTGCTCTACCTCATCACTATGCTTTCAATCTATGGCGGTAAACTCCCCACAATCTTCATCGACAACGCTGTGAAAAATGGCAAGAAAGTCGACCCATACGCAGCTCGCATGAAAGCAATGTTTATCTTCGCACTGTTCCCACTCTTAGCCCTCTTTGCTCAGCCCTCAGCCTCAATCTGGCCATGGTTGTCAATCATCATCATCGGTATCGCAGGCGCTGCTCACCAATCTTGGTCGGCTAACATCTACACCGTTGTGAGCGATATGTTCCCCAAGAGCACAATCGCTACAATCATCGGTATCGGTGGTATGGCTGGTGGTATCGGCTCATTCCTCATCAACAAGAGCTCAGGCGTTCTCTTCGACTATGCGAAAGAATCCAACATGGCATTCATGGGCTACGAAGGCGAGCCTGCAGGCTACTTCATCATGTTCTGCATCTGCGGTTTAGCTTACCTGCTCGGCTGGTGCATCATGAAGATTCTTGTGCCCAAATACAAAATTATTGAAGTTCCCAATAAATAATAAACCAACAGTAGCAACCAACTCAAGGCTTTGACGCCCAGTTGGTTGCCACTTTAAGTTATCCACGACAATTACTTACGATTATGAAAAAACTAAATAAAGAAAACGTTGCCAAAGTGCAGCGCCCCGTAAAAGTTTTCCAGTTTGGCGAAGGCAACTTCCTTCGTGCTTTCGTCGATTGGCAACTCGACATCGCCAACGAAAAAGGCGTAATGGATGCAGGTATCGCTATGATTACCCCAATCTACCAATTCGACCGCGTCATCGACTTCCTCAAAGAGCAGGACGGACTCTACCACGTAGTGCTCGAAGGTGTTGAAAATGGCAAGCCAAAACGCGAAATCCGTCTTATCAAATCAGTGATGGACGCTTTCACTCCAGCAAAAGAGCCCGAAAAGTGGGAACAATATATTCAATCGCCCGATGTGCGCTTCATCGTGTCAAACACCACCGAAGCAGGCATCCGCTACGAAGAGGACGACATCTTTGCCCCAGAACCCAAAACTTTCCCCGGCAAAGTAACACAATTCCTCTACAAGCGTTGGCAACACTTCAACGGCGACCCAGCTAAAGGCCTCATCTTCCTCTGCTGCGAACTGATTGAGGACAACGCTACTCATCTCCACAAGTACGTCATCAAGCAGGCTACCGACCACAATCTCCCAGCTGAATTCATCGCTTGGGTCGACAACGACTGCATCTGGTGCGACACTCTCGTCGACCGCATCGTACCCGGATTCCCACGCGACAACATCAACGAAATCCAAGCCGAAATCGGCTTCGAGGACAACCTCGTCGACAAGGGCGAATTCTACCACCTCTGGGCTATCGGTGGCAAGGACTACGAAAAAGTGCGCGAAGAGCTCCCACTCGAAAAAGCTGGCCTCCACGTGTTGTTTATGCCCTCAATCAAGCCCTACCGCGACAAGAAAGTGCGCATCCTCAACGGCTCACACACTGGTATGGTGCCCGTAGCTCTGCAGCTCGGTTGCGAAACAGTGATGGACGCGTTCAACAACGCCAAAGTCAATAAGCTCATCAACGACATGGTAGCGCACGAAGTGCTCCCCATGATTGACGAAGACCCCGAAGAACTCAAAGCATTCGCTGCTGGCATCCTCGAACGCTTCTACAACCCCTACATCAAGCACATGCTCAGCTCTATTGCGCTCAACTCACTCTCTAAGTGGGAAGCTCGCAACTACTCAACTGTGCTCGATACTTACAACAAACTTGGCCGTCTCGCTGAGCGCGAACTCTTCACATTCGCTGCATTGATGACTCTCTACTCTCCCGGCTCTGGATTTACTCCCGACGATAATGCCGAACACGTCGAAATCATCCGCAATGCGTGGGACGACAACGACTACGAAGCTACAATTCGCCGCATCGTCGAAAGCCCAATCTTCATCGAACGCTTCGAAGAGCAAGTCCCTGGCTTCTCTAAGAAAGTAGCTGAATACGTTGCCGACATCAAGACTCTCGGCATGGACGCAGCGCTCGATAAATTCCTCGGCTAATTTCATCCAATCCATATCCTCTCTCTCCATTCTCAACAATTCTCATTTTTGATCAATGAAACGCTTCCTTAAAATAAACGACCTCGACAACGTAGCAATCGTTCTCGCCGACGACGCCAAAGCAGGCGAATCGCTCTCTATCGAAGGCATCGAAGTCACCCTGTCGCACGACATCCCTCGTGGTCATAAATTCGCACTTTGCGACATCGCTGTTGGCGAGCCCGTAGTCAAATACGGTTTCCCAATCGGCCATGCTACAGCCCCCATACTCAAGGGCGAGTGGATTCACTCCCACAACATGGCAACTTCGCTCTCCGACAATCTCGAATACACCTACACTCCAACCCCAGCCGCCGAGCCTCGTCAATGCAAAGCCCCCGAAATCAATGGCTTCCTACGCTACGACGGCGACATGGGCATCCGCAACGAGTTGTGGATTGTCCCGACCGTAGGATGCGTCAATGGTCAAGCAAATGCCATTGTTGAACGCCTGAAGCGCGAATGCGACCTCGAAGGCATCGACGACGTTTGCGCTTTCACCCACAACTATGGCTGCTCGCAGCTCGGTCAGGACCACGCCAACACCCGTGCCGCTCTTGCAGCGCTCGTGCGTCATCCCAATGCTGGCGGTGTCCTCGTGCTCAGCCTTGGTTGCGAAAACAATCAGCTCTCAGTGTTCAAGGAACACCTCGGTAGCTACGACCCCGAGCGTGTGCGTTTCCTCATCTCTCAAGAGGTTGAGGACGAAGTCGAAGTAGGCGTTCAGCTTTGCAAAGAATTGATTGCTAAAATGAAAACCGACCGCCGTCAGCCGCTCCCAATCTCAAAACTCAAAGTCGGCTTAAAGTGCGGTGGCTCCGACGGTTTCTCTGGCATCACAGCCAACCCGCTCGTTGGCCTTTTCTCCGACCGTCTTGTTTCATGCGGCGGCACAACTATCCTCACCGAAGTGCCCGAAATGTTTGGTGCTGAAACAATTTTGATGAATCGCGCTACCGACAAAAAAGTGTTCGACGACACAGTGAGCCTTATCAACGACTTCAAAGAATATTTCCGTAGCTACGGCCAGCCTATCTACGAAAACCCATCGCCCGGCAATAAAGCTGGTGGCATCACAACCCTCGAAGAAAAGTCGCTCGGATGCGTACAGAAGGGCGGCTCAATGCCTGTTGTCGACGTTCTGCAATACACTCAGCACGTCACCCGTCAGGGTCTAAACCTCCTCACTGCTCCGGGCAACGACCTCGTAGCTTCAACATCGCTTGCACTCTCTGGCTGCCAGATGGTACTGTTCACCACTGGTCGCGGCACTCCATTCGGCACATTCGTCCCCACAATGAAGATTGCCACCAACTCTCAGCTTGCAGCCATGAAAGCCAACTGGATTGACTTCAACGCTGGCGTAATCGTTGAAGACACTCCAGCCGAAAAAGCTTGCGACGACCTGTTCGACAAAGTCGTTGCTGTAGCCAACGGCGAACAGCTCCACCACGAAAAAATCGGAGCCAAAGAAATCGCTATCTTCAAAACTGGCGTCACCCTCTAATCACTATCCTCTCTCTCCACTCTCCCCACTCTTATAGGTCGCCTAAGCCGCCTAAGTTTCCTATATCCCTCCCTAATCGCTCAAAAAATGAACAAATTGCGAACACTCCTCATCACCCTGTTGGCACTATTCATCGCCGCAAACGCCGATGCGCGCAAGCCCGTAATATTTATGATTGGCGACTCCACAATGTCGACCAAAAAACTCGACGGCGAAAACCCCGAACGAGGTTGGGGGCACGTGCTGCCCGGTTTCTTGACCGAAGACATCATTGTCGACAACCACGCTCAAAACGGCCGCTCATCCAAAAGTTTCCTTGCTGAAGGGCGGTGGGAGCCTGTGCTCGAAAAAATTCAACCGGGCGACTTTGTGTTCATCCAATTCGGCCACAACGACGAGCCGGGCAAAGGAGACCGCACAACCACTCCGGGCGGCGATTTCGACGACAACTTGCGAAAATATGTCAACGAAGCTCGCCAACGTGGAGCTAAACCGCTGTTGTTCACTCCAATCGTTCGCCGCATATTCCTCAACGACAGCACCCTTGAGGACCGACATAAGGACTACACTGAAGCTATCAAACGCGTGGCGCGTGAGCTCAGTGTCCCCTGTGTTGATATGAACAAACTCTCCGACGAGTTCATTACCAACCTCGGCCCCGAAGAGTCAAAAGCCTACTATATGCACGTAGCTAAAGGCACTTGCGCTGCCCATCCCGAAGGCAAGCAAGACGACACCCACCTCAACGCTCGTGGCGCTCGCGCCATGGCATCAATGGCTATCGATGCAGCTGCTGCAGCTCTCATTGAACTCAAACCCTACGTTCGCCACTACGATTTCGTCGTGGCTAAGGACGGCAGCGGCGATTTCTTCACCGTGCAGGAAGCTATCGACGCCGTGCCAGTGATGCGTGGCAAAAATCGCACTACAATCCTCATCCGCGAAGGTGTATATAAGGAAAAAGTCACAATTCCAGCCAACCGCCCCAATATTGCCATGATTGGACAAGGCAAGGCGGTCATCACTTTCGACGATTTTGCTAACCGCACAAATCGCTTCGGCGAAACGCTCGGCACTTCTGGCTCATCATCGTTCTACGTCTATGCGCCCGATTTCTATGCCGAAAACATCACTTTTGAAAACACTGCCGGGAATGTCGGTCAGGCCGTAGCCTGCTTTGTTGCTGGCGACCGAGCCATGTTCCGCAACTGCCGCTTCCTCGGCAACCAAGATACTCTCTACAACTATTTTGGACGTCAATATTTCGAAGATTGCTACATCGAAGGCACTGTCGACTTCATCTTTGGCAAAGGCACTGCGCTATTCAATCGATGCGAAATCCGCGGCAAACGCTCCAAAGCCTACTACGTTGCTCCCGCCACTCCACAAGGCACTGAATATGGCTACGTGTTCTACGATTGCGACCTCACTGCCGACCCCGGTGTCGAAGACTATTGGCTCGCTCGCCCATGGCGCGATTACGGCCAAACCGTCTTCGTTCGCTGCCGCATCGGCGCTCATGTATGCCCCGAAGGCTGGCACAATTGGAACAAAAAAGAACGTGAAGCCACAAGTTACTTTGCTGAATGTCAGTGCACAGGACCTGGTGCCGACACCTCTCGACGCGCGTTTGGCTATGTGCTCGAATCGGCCGATAAATACCTCCCTCACAAGGTGCTTCTCGGCGACGACGGCTGGTGCCCCGTAACTCACATTCCCGATTCAGTTGATATAAAATACCCCTAATTATATGAAAAAGATATTCTTGCTATTGGCGTCTGTAGCCTTCATTCAGTCATCTTTCGCAGCTATCGAAGGGAGTCTTGACCCCGAATCTGTAGTTGAAAGTTGGAGCAACGCATCTACCTATCCGAAGGTTATCGACATAAATTTCTCCGACGAATCGTGGCCTTCGACTTGGATGAGGGAAACTGGTCGTGATTGCCCCGAATGGAGCGACGACCTTAATGGTGGTTACGTCAACGCCATTCTCAAGGTCAACGCCAATGGTGGTAGCGAGGTGAAATATCCCGTTGTGTTCCACAACTGCGTTTTCGCAAACAAAACCTCTTATAATGGCTACGCTGGTGCCACCGCCGCATTCTCGCGTCAATACTATCTCGGCGAGAAAGTAACGGGCAACGCAGCTACTAACTACAACAACTGGACCGTAAAAGGACACACCAACTACCTTGAAGACAACATCCAGTACGATGCCAAAAACAAACCTATTTATGGCGAAGCTGGGTTCGTACAGATGTGTCGCAACGCGGCTATCACTGTCGACGGCAAGCAAGTATCTCTCCATGGTTGGATGCAAATCGACCATATCCCTTACATCGAACGCATTCAGTGGTCATGGTCATCTACCTCTTGGGGTCGTGGCATAAAATGCGACATCAAGATTGGCGACGGCGAGTGGAAACCACTCGTTTGGATGGGCTCTGAAAAGCAAAAGCAAGGCTGGACCTGCTTCAGCGACCAAGGCTATTTTATGGAAAATATCATTAACGCTGAGGATGTTTCGCTCCGTTGGCGTGTTTGGGACGGTGAGGACCTCGACAACCCCGTGCAGGGCAATGGTCAAGGCGGCACTGTGTTCACCCAAGCCATTAACCCTATGGCGCAGATGCAAGCTCCGCGCGTCCACAAAATCCAGATTTTCGGACGTGAAATCTCTGCCGAAGAGGCTGCTTATGCTGCCGAAAACCCTGTCAGCGACCCGGGCGAACTCTCCGACCTAAGCCAATTTGGCTATAACGAAGGTGGCGACAATCAGCCTGCACCCGACGACAATGCCGAAGTCACTGTTCTCGTAGTCGACGCTAATGGTGGTGCCGATTTCACTACTGTTCAGGCTGCTATCGACGCTGTGCCCGAAGGTAATCGCGGCATCATCTACATCCGACCAGGGGTCTACGACGAAAACATCTATGTTGGCACTAAGTCAGCCCACAATAAGTTCATAAGTTTGATAGGGGAGGACCCCGCCACAACTATCCTCACATCATCGGTCGACCGTGGCGCTTCCAACTCTTCCAACACTTATCTCGACTGCGCTGCTCTTAACGTGTTTACCGACCGTTTCTATGCTGAAAACCTCACTATCCGCAACACTGCTGGTCGTGTTGGTCAAGCTGAAGCTCTCTACACCGCTGGCGATGCTCACCTGTTCCGCAATTGCGTGATTAGCGGTTGTCAGGACACTTACAAAGCTGCCGACGGTGCTCGTGGCTATTTCACCGACTGCCTTATCGAAGGTACTGTCGACTTCATCTACGACGGCGGCCTTGAATGGTTTGAAAATTGCGAAATTCGCTGTTTACAAGGTGGTGGCTACATCACAGCTCCAGCCACTTCGGCTATGCCAATGACCAAGGTTATGTACCCCGAATTGGCTGTCGACAATTTCTATCCCGGTCTATTCTTCAATAAATGTAACGTAACTGCTGGCACAGGCGTAACCAACGGCTCTTTCTCTCTCGGTCGCCCTTGGAAAGAAAATAGCGGCTCTATGTTTCTCAACTGTACGCTCGGCAAACATATCTCTGCCGCTGGTTGGACTGCTTGGAATGGAGCCGAAGCATCCGCTTCTCTTTGGGAATACAACAACGTCGATGCTTCTGGGCAATTAATCCCAACATCGTCGCGTGCTTCGTTCAGCCGTCAGGCTCTCGAATCTGAGATTGAAGCCTACATCAATCCCGAATTCCTATTTGCCAACTTCTCCAAAGTGCCATTCGACTACAACGCAATCCTTCGCAGCGCTAATGCTCCAACTAATTTCTTAGTTGATGGAGCCAACGTCACTTGGGATGCTTCCGATGCTGTGGCCTACATATTATATAAGGACGGCCAATTCAGCCGTATCCTCGACTCTGAAGCGTTCGAAAAGGATGACCTCGAAGCCGCCTACACCGTTAAAGCCATTTCGCGCTATGGTGTCACCTCTAAGGCTGTAGAAGCCGTTGAAGCCACTCGTATGCTCGCGTTCCCCACTGCCGAAGGTTTCGGTAAATACACCTCTGGTGGTCGTGGTGGCAAGGTGGTTAAAGTCACTTCTATTGCCGACGACGGCTCGGCTGGTACTCTCCGTTGGGCTTTCGAACAGCATAAAGGCGAACCTATCACTATCATGTTTGAAGTCAGTGGCGACATCACCCTTAACTCCGAACTGCGCATAAGCCGCGACAACTGGACTCTCGCTGGTCAAACAGCCCCGGGCGAAGGCATTGTAATCACACACAACAAGGTCAACCTTGGTGGCTCATCCAACTTCATTGTCCGCAACGTACGCTTCCGTATCGGTCAGAAAAATGTTGCTGGCTCTATCATTGCTGAAAACGCTCTCGGCGCTGAAAACTGCTCTAATTTCATCTTCGACCACTGCTCATTCGGTTGGTCTGTCGAAGAAAATATGAACACTGCCGACTCTCATTTCCTCACCGTGCAATATTGCATCGTCCACGAAGGTCTTTATAATGCTGGTCACTCTAAAGGTGCGCGTGGCTACGGTTGCCAGTGGGGTGGTTCTCCTGCTACTTACCACCACAACCTGTTGGCTCACAACAATTCTCGCTCTTGCCGCTTCAATGGCGCGCGTGGCGAGGACCAAGTGGTATTCTTGGAATATATTAATAATGTCAACTACAACTATGGCAAGGACGGTGGTTGCTATGGTGGCGAAAACACTGCTCCAATTTCATCCTACAATGGACTTAACTCTGCCCACGAATGTAATTTCATAGGCAACTACTACTATCCTGGTCCAAACTCATATAAGTCCTCTGTAGTTTTCGTCAATTCATCCTACGCTCGTAGCGGTGCTACTTCTTGGGCGCCTGCTAAGTGGTTTGTCGACGACAACCACGCCGTAGGTATGTCAAACTACACCTCCAACAACTGGCTCGGTGTGACTGCCGAAACCTACAAAAAGGACTCTATCAAAGTCGACGAACGTATCGTGCCATCTCGTCCTTATTATAAATACTCTCTCGCTGGCCCAATCGGCAGCTACGTACCACGCCACTATATGATAGAACGCGTTGAGTCAGCTACCGAAGGCTATCAAACAGTCCTCGCCAAAGCTGGTACTATCAACCGCGACCGTGTTGAGGCTCGCGTCATCAGCGATGCAACCAACGGCACAGCCACCTATGGCGGCAAAACATTGGGCAAAACCAAAGGCATAATCGACACTGAAGCCGATGCCGAAGGATTCTTCGAATATAGCAATGACTACGTAGTTCCAACCGACTCCGACTCCGACGGTATGCCCGACGCTTGGGAACAGCAATATGCACTCAATCCTCAAGTCCCCGACAATAACTACGTCAACGCCGACGGCTACACAGCACTCGAAGTCTACATCAACTCACTTATGGGTGAAGCAATGGACACAAACTTCAATTCAGCAGTAGAATACGTAGTAGCCGAAGCGCCAATCAGATACGACCGCGCCACAGCCATGCTATTCCTCAATAGCGAAGCCGTTGGAACTACACTCACCATACTCACACCCGACGGACGCATCGTAATGGAAAAAACTGTTGACACAACAGCGCAATCCATCGCCCACCTCACCCCCGGCTTCTACATCCTCCACATCTCCACCCCAACCCCCACCTCCCTCAAACTCCTCCGCTAACCGAACAAACAACTTATTTCCGCAAATTTTCGCAGATTAAGCAATAGCTCAATCCCTAACTCATAGCGCAGCATCGAGCCCCAGCACGACGCTGCGCTCTCATTTCCCCTAATAGCCTCCTCTATCGCTCCAGCAGCCTCCGCTAACGCTCTGGCACCCACCCTCGCTAACGCTCCAGTGCGCAGCATAGGTTTCTTAGGCGTCCTAAGTCTCCTATCCCCCTCGCGCCAGCCCTCCGCTATCGCTCTGGCTTCCGCTTCCTTCGCTCACGCTCCCCTACGCAGCATAGGTCTCTTAGGAGTCCTAAGTCTCCTATCCTCTCGCGTCAGCCCTCCGCTTACGCTCTGGCTTCCGCTGCCTCCACTAACGCTCCCCTGCGCAGCATAGGCTTCATAGGCGCCCTAAGTCTCCTATTTCCCAGCGCCAGCCCCCACCCGGATGGTCAGTCGCCTTGTAAAATTAGGCGATGTTAAGTCAGAGCGAGGAAAAAGGTCGAGGCTGTTTGACGAGCCGCAGGCGAGGAGTTCCGCAGACCCCGAGCGGCGACGCGAGACATCGCCGTTAAGATTTTACTAAGCGACGAGGCCTTTTGGCTCTTTTCTGCCTTGAGAAAAGAGCATACTCCCTCGCTGCTCAGCAGCGAATACAGAAAATAATTCGTGATAATTTGCGAAAATCTGTGGTTTTAACACCTTGATTATCTGCGGTTTTGTATCATTATGCATTTAAAAGTCACTTTTTCGCACTACACCCCCTCCCTCATACTCTAACTTTGCCGAAAAAACAATCCCGCTCGGCAATGAAACCCCTCTTCAACCCCATACCACTCCCAACCTACCACATCGGCAGCCGCCCCGACTACGCCTACAGCTTCCGACGCTACTATCGCAAGCACACAGGCAGCGACTGCCCGTTGTCTCACTTGTCCCTCATCCGGGCACTTGAACGGCAACGCCAAACCCAGCGCTACATCCGCGCAGCCCTCAACACCAACGACCTCGCCGCCGAGCAAATCAAACCAACCCTCCGCCACTACCTCGACTATCTCCGCGACCACCTCAAAATCCGCTACGACAACCCCACAACCCTCGTTGCAGCACCCTCGCGCCAACTCGCACAAGGATTCACAGGCAAAATTCCACGCTCAAAAGCCATCATAACACACTCCTACAGGAGCAAACAACCACTCCGAGGATACGCAATCGAAATGGCACTCCTGCTCAACGTCCACCGCCTGCTCCCACGCAGCATCCCCGCCTACAAACGCACCGACACATTCAACGAAAGAACCTTCCGACTACTCAACACCATAGAATCCGACCCCGGCACAGTCATCATCGTCGCAGGCAACCTCACCCAACCTCAGCACCACCTCCGACAATGGTACTTCCGACACCTACAACTCCACGACTGGCAAACAATCCTTGCCCACGCCACCGACACCCACAACCTCTCAATCCATCCAATACCAAACATCACCAACCACCCTTACGCAATCCCCATCCCCTATGAATCCCTACCACCCTCCACCATAGCCTCGTGCGTCCCTCTCCACTTGCTAAGCTCATCGCCAATTGCCCTCGAGCCTCATCCATGCTCTTCGCCTAACAGCTTCGAGCACTCGATTAGTCGAAAAGTCGATTATTCGCCCTGCTCACCAGTCCCCAGGTCGCCTATGCCGCCTAAGTCTCCTACTCAAGAGCCTTTACCACCGCACCATTTAGCAGCCATATTCCCCTTCCCCCTCAAAACCCTTGAGAAAATTCCCGCTTAAGCGGTAGCTGCCACCGCCCACCTTCCACAAAAAGGACAAGCAGCAAAGAGTACATTAAACATCACTGACCACCAACGCCATTGGCGCCATATCGCTCACCGGGCAGAG
>JAGBWK010000038.1 GCA_017629835.1 Muribaculaceae bacterium
AAAATGTTCTCATCGCACCCCGAAACCTCAGAACGCATCAAACACATTAAGCAACTATGTGAGCGCGACGGCTACACTCGCCCCTAAAAACAAAAGAGTAAAACCACAGATTCCCACAAATTAGCACAAATAAATTTGGGGTAAACAGTTGAACTACAATAAATAATCTGTGAAAATTAGCGGAAATCTGTGGTTTTTATCTTTTTTGCAAGCTGCGCCTTATCGCTGGTTGAAACTGAAGGGTTTTTGGGGGAGAGTATTAGGGTTGAGAGTGGAAGTCGGAGAGGATGAAGTCGGCTACGGAGTTGTCGTAGTTTGGGCCGATGATGATGTCGGCGGCATCTTTTACTTGCGGTTGGGCATTGCTGACAGCTACGGCAAGGTCGGAAATCTCGAGCATCGGGATGTCGTTGAAATTGTCGCCGAAAGCAACTAAACGCGTCGCTCCGAGTTGCTCTTTTAGCTTGAGAATGGCGTTAGCCTTGGAAACACCAATAGCGAAAACCTCAAGCAGATATATCCCAGCTGCAAATATGTCGGGATAGCAAGATGCTGCAAATCGGCCTGTTGCAGTTATTTCGTCGTATATTTTGAGGATAGCCTCCTTTGCGCCAACAGCGAAGTAGAGAATCTTCTCGGCATTTGGGTCGAAGAATGGTTGGAACGTGAATTCCTTCAGGGGTAGGTTGCAACGCTCGTCGTAGAAATCTTGTTCTTGTGGCGTCATCGACGGATGATGATATACGAGCAGCTTTGAATCGTCGATAAAGTTGTAGATGAAAGGGTTGACGTTGTTGTTCTGAAAGATTTCGTTAAGAAGATTGCAATCGTCGTCTGGTATAATCTGGCGGTTGATATATGTCATCGACTTGCGGTCGAACATAGCTGCGCCAGTCATAACGACGTATGGCACCGAGGTCGTGGTGTCATCCATTAAAGGCACAACAGTGGCTGGTGTGCGGGCTGTTGCTACGGTAATCAAAGCTCCTTCGGCGGTCATTTGCGATATGATATGTGAGGAGTATTCGGTGACGAAGCTGCCGTTGTTGAGCAGCGTTCCGTCCATGTCGGTCACATATAGAGTTCGTTCTTTCATATCCTTTCTTTGGCGAAGAATTTGGCGTGGTGTCCTGCGAGCTAATGCGAAGCGGATTATATCCCCATAAGGTCGCGCGTGATGTCGAGTGCGGTTTTGATATCCTGTTGGCCTACAATGCAGTCGATTTTTATCTTGCCGACTTGCTCGAGCAGAGTGAAATTTATCCGCTCGGGCGAAGCGTTTTTCTTATCGTGAGCCATATAGGCGAGCAGATTGGGGTAGTCCTCGCAAGAGAAATTGAATGAGCTGTACGACTCAGCTACATATTTGGCATAGCGTTGCAACGTGTCGGAGGGGAATCCGAGCTGCATATGAGAGATTACGAGTTCAGTCAGCATGCCGTAGGCCACCGCATAGCCGTGAGGGATAGGGGAGTGGCGCTCCAGTGCGAGGGTTTCGTAGGCGTGACCAATCGTGTGGCCGAGGTTGAGTGCACGTCGCAACCCTTTTTCAGTGGGATCGGCATCAACGATGCGTTTCTTCACGAGTACGCTCTCTTGAAGCAGATTGAGCATAGCGTTGGTGTCGATGTCGGCTACATCGGAGTCAATAAGTCGATTGAAAACTTCGGGAGACTCAAGCAACCCATGCTTAATCATTTCGGCATATCCTGAGCGCAAGTCGTGTTGCGAAAGTGTGTCGAAGAATGTAGCAGATATTACGACGGCATCGGCTTGGCGGAATGCACCAATCTGGTTTTTTATATTATTGAAATTGATTCCAGTTTTTCCACCAACTGCCGCATCGACAGCCCCGAGCAAAGTAGTGGGGATGTTGATAAATGCCATACCGCGCTTGAATGTAGCTGCGGCAAAGCCCCCCAAGTCGGTAACCACGCCACCACCTACGTTGATAAGCATCGATTCGCGTGTGGCTCCGTTTTCGCTAAGTTGCGACCACACTTGGGCGAGTGTGTCGAGGTCTTTATGTTCATCGCCAGCTTTAATCACTATCTTAGTGGCGCTTTCTACGGCCTTCGATATAGCCGCAAGGCGAGGGAGAACGAGGACGTCGGTATTGGTATCGACGAGCACAAACAGCTTCGACGGCTTAATCTCGCCGACTATGGAGTCGATAGCTTCGCCGACGTTGTTTGTGAAGATAATGTTTTGGTCGCTCGGCTGGTGGTGTTTAGCACTGTTTACGTTTCCCATGTGTCTGATGGTTATATGAGAGAAGTAGGGTTGCTGAATAGCTTATCGGTGATGTCGGCTAATGCTTCCATTGAGGGGAGAACAATGTCGGCACCAGCTCCTTTGAGTGTCTCTGCTGGGATTGGACCTGTGGTAAGTCCAACTGTGAATGCTCCAGCTGCATGCCCTGCGCTAACTCCAATCGGCGCATTCTCAATCACTATGGCTTCGTTGGGGCTGACGCCAGCTTTCGCCATAGCTCGCAGGTAGGGCTCAGGATGAGGCTTGCCATTTTCAACATCGGCCGAGGTAATCATCATATCGCGGCTGAAAATTCCAGGGAAATCAACCTCCAAGCGGTCGAATAGCGATTTTTGGCCAGAGCCAGTGACGAGCACACGCTTTATTCCCAATTCTTTCAGCCGATTGAGGAAGCGGTCGGCGCCGGGCATCGGTCCCACTTTGGGCAGTTGGTTGAAATATTCAGTCTTGAGGTGATACAGATGCTCTATCTCTTCGGCTGAAGGTTCACGATTGGCAAACTCACGGAAAAGCAACGTAATAGTTTGTCGGCCGGTCATCCCTTCGTAGAGGTAGAAGCGCTCGCGCTCAGCTGTGAAGCCAAGTTCGGTAATCATACGATGCCATGCTAAGGTGTGGTTGTGCATCGAATCGTAGATAGTGCCGTCCATGTCGATGAGTGCGGCGTTGATATGTCGGTTAGGTGTTGTCATATTGATAGTGGTCAGTGTGGAGTGCTGCGGCAAGTGGATTATTTATAAAAATAGGTTTTGTGTTCCACCTTGCGTTGCAGTAGCTCATCGTCGGGAGTGAGAAGTAGCGCTTCGGTCCAGTATTCGAGTGCACGTTCAGGCTCGCCATTCATAAAATAGATGTCGCCAGCATGAGACAGCACTTCGGCCGACATTTCGTCGGTGTGCTCAATTGTGCGGTCGATATATTCTTTGGCTTTGGCATAATCGCGAAGCTTGAACAGTATCCAGGCGTATGTGTCGAGCCACGTTGGGTTGGTAGGCTCTTCGCGAATAGTTAATTCGCTCATTTGTTTCGCTTTTTCGAGCTCCTTTTCGTCAACGGCGAGGAAATAAGCCATATTGTTCATCACATTGAGGTCGGCTGGATTGATGTCGAGCGCATGTTGATAGTAGATGTATGCGCTGTCTGATTCGCCCATCTTGTGAAGGATGTCGCCGATAAGTCCGTAGCGCTGTGCTTGCGCCTTGTAGTCGGTTGAGTCGGCTATCTCAATAGCACGTTTCATTTGCGTAAGGGCCTCGTCGTAACGCTCGGTAGCGTAGAGCGTTGAGCCGTAGGATTCTATTATCTCGGCATTGTCGGGGAAATAGCCGGTGGCACGTTGAGCCATTTCTAATGCCTTGTCGTTCTCGTTGGCAATAGAGTGGTATGTGATAACGGCGAACCAATTGTTGAGGTTGGCAGGGTCGATGTCGACAGCTACGCCAATCTGTTCGGCAGCTTCGGAATAGTGGTTGATAGCAGCAAGGAATGCTGCATATAGCTCGCGATATCGGTATTCGTGGGGGTTGATATCAATCACCTGTCGGAATAGCGAATCGCAGTAAGTGTGCTGCGTGGAGTCGTTGATGTAGGTGCGAGTGTAGTGCAGTAGAATCTCGTTTTTCACCTCAACATCTAAGTCGGCACTAAGCAGTGCGTTGGTCGTTTCACGACGGAACCCGACAGAGTCGTTGAGTGTGCGATAATACTCTGCAAGGGTGTAGTAGGCATATCCGTTGGTCGAGTCGACTTCGCACGCTTTGTTGAAGAATTTTACGGCTGAGTCGGGCTTATTGATTGTGTGATAAACATGTCCAGCGTAGATGTAGCTTTCTGCAATCAGTGGAGCCTCCTCAAGCAGTCTGTGTACGCTCTGCAGAGCTGCTGCGGTGTCGCCTAATTGGAGATTGGATATGACGATGCGGCTCGACAATTGCTCATCGACGCCATGA
>JAGBWK010000039.1 GCA_017629835.1 Muribaculaceae bacterium
ATTTAATCACCGCCGATGAAATCGTTATTGAGCCGGTAGAATACTATCAAGTGCGCCGTGACCGCTTCGGCTTCATAGCAGGGCTCTCCATTCTCGACCTAATCTTCAACATGGGTCCCGAATCCCCCCTCACCCTCCACCGGATGTCCTAATCCAAGAGCGAGGAATGAATCGCAGCGATTTTGGAGGGTTTAGGAGAGGAGGCGTTTACAGCGTTTTCCGACGAGATTCCATGATAGGATTGCGCAAGTGGTGGTCACTCCAAATACGTATAGGAGTATGAGCCATGGTTGCCATTCGAGCATACCACAATATATGCCCAACTGTATGACTGGGAAATGGTAAAGGTAGAGGTCGTAGCTTACGTTGTCGTGACGTGAGATATATTTACCCCAATTGCCTACGATACAAACCCAAATCGTCACTAACGAAACGACTAAAGGTTTCAGCGTGAAATGATATAATGGGATATAACTACCTATAGCCCATAGGAATAAGGCTACTGACAAGAAAAGCCATTTATACTTAATCAGTTTGTCTTTTATAAAGTAGAGGTAGGCTCCGAAGTAAAAGTAAGAGGCTTGACCGAAGAATTGGCGGTCGAGTATGCGATACATTTCGTTGCCTGACTCAACGTAGAGATAATACATTACTAATCGATATGCAATTGAACCACCGATTAGTAGCGCAAATATTAGATTGAATTTATTTTGAAAGCGGCGATGAATCAATGCGATAATTGGAACTGAAAGATACATCAGCCATTCAATTTTCATTGTCCACAATGACCCATTGACGGCGGAAGAATTAAATTGCTCTTCAGTGAAGACTCCAGGTAGGTCGGGCTGCAAAAAATTGAGATAGGAGAGATTGGCGAGCAGGTATTTCCAATAATCGGCCGAGAGAAAATATTGCTGTGGAGCGAGGGTAGAGGCAAATACGAGGAGTAAACTAAAAAGCAGTATGACAACAATATACGGTGGCATAATACGCACTACACGCGAGCGGAAATATTGACCGAGATTGTTCTTACGGAAGAAGCTTGGATAGACAAGGAAGCCACTAATGGTGAAGAATGCTCCAACACGGATTGAGCCTGGCGTAGGCCAATAGAAATCAAAACCTGTAAGTGCATTAAGATGTGCTATAATGACACATGTGGCCAGATAGTATCTGACCACGTCCATATTGTAATATCTTACTGACTTTGTTGACAATGATATGAATATTTGTGTTGTAAATCGCTTCTAAATGGGATTAGATGTTAGAAACGTCTATTTAAGATAAGTTAAAATCTGGTCGCGCGAAAGTTCTCGCGACTTATTCAAGTCGTCAGCCATTTGGCGCGCAGCAACTGCAAGCTCAGGTGAGCGGAATGCGCGGCTGAGATAGTCGCAATTTTTATTGAAAATAGCTTCGACTTCATCGGCATCGAGTTGACAACTTTCGACACCTTCTTCAAGCAAACAATCGAGCATCAACTGGCGCAATTTTGCGTCAATGCCACAACGACGGCTGACGTAGCAACGGCATATAACGTTGGAAAGCAACAACCCTGCGGTGACTTGAAAACGCTTTACAGATTCGTTCCAAACCGATTTTGCAGAGAGCGATTGCGGGGTGTAGATTTGAAAGTCGGGTGTGAATTCTATAGAATCAATGTCGGAGCGGTCGACAGAAATGCCTGAAAGATATTGTTCGGCATTGAAAATAAACAGCCCGATAGCCATACCAACGACGCCGAAGCTTTTATCTTCGGCGTCGGTATATCGTAGAAGAGATAAATCGTCCATAGTGATGATTATCTAACAACAAGAATCTTAGTTACAGCGCCAGATGAATCGGAGCCGTCGCTTTGCGAAGCGAACACATAGTAAACGCCTGTTTTAACGCGGTTGCCCGACGCATCGCAGCCATCCCAAGTGACCATACCACCTTGCGAACGACCTTGATAGAATACTTGTCCAGCAGAATCTGCAATCTTGACGAGCGAATTTTCCATTAGTCCGCGAATGGTGATCCAACCAGTATAATCGGGGCGGACAGGGTTGGGGTAAGCATACACATCGGAATAGTTTTCAGCGGCAGGCGCAGCGTTGGAGTTATAGCGGAAGAGCCCGTCGACAGTGCCGAAATAAACGGCATTTGAATTGGGGTCGCAAGCTACGTCGTAGACCGTATTGGTTGTAAGCATTGAGTTGTCGGCAGTGAAATGCTCGATGATTTCTGTGCCATTTTCACTTACGAGATAAACGCCAGAATTGGCAGTTGCAATCCATTTTCGACCCATACTATCTTCGTCGATAGCCAAAACGTTTTCGCTTTCGAGCAGGTAGTCGGCAAAGTTAGTACCGTCGTTGCGAGGCACTTTTATGCGTTGGATTTTCACTGTAGCACCTTTGAAATCGGCAGGATTGGGTATGATGAATACACCTTGAGAGAAACCGACCCATAGGCGGCCATTAGAATCCTCAAAGAGACAGAGGTAGTCGTCGACCATATTGAATGTAAACTCCTTATTATCTTGGTCGACAAATGTTTTAACAAAATTCTTTTCAGATGTTGCAGGGTCGATGAACATAATGCCTTCGCCCCAGCTCCAAGTCATTGCAACGACTTTGGATTTATTGCAATAACGAGCCAAAACGTCGCTCTTAACCCATTCGCCAACGTCGTACTTCTTCCAGTCGGCTGCAGTGGTGCTCTCTTTTAGGCGGCCTTCGTTTGTGAGCATATGCAGTGCACCATTTTGACTATTTTTTTCGTGCCAATGGCTGATGTAGATATTTCCCTCTGGGTCGATGTCGGCACTAAATAGAGCCAATCGATTAGCAGCGAGAGGAATCATTGTTGAATTAGTGTT
Source organism: Muribaculaceae bacterium (assembly GCA_017629835.1). Taxonomy (GTDB): domain Bacteria; phylum Bacteroidota; class Bacteroidia; order Bacteroidales; family Muribaculaceae; genus JAGBWK01. The sequence continues at coordinate 2,864 of JAGBWK010000039.1, forward strand.
GTTGTAGGTGTAGACTAATTCACCATTCGTCACACGATAAAGACCGTCGTAATATGAAGGCATATAGTATGTATCGGGGTCGTTTGGATCCTCGATAATATTGTAGCCAGCTACAATTTTAGAAACGCCCTTTTCGTCGTAAGGAGTAACATCGCGAATTTTACCATTCTCGATGACGTTCACATTGATAGGCACACGACCTGAGGGCCAATCAACTTTATGATAAGTGGTATAACCTCTGTTGGATACATACACTTTTCCAGAGGGGGAAACAGATAAGCAACCCACCTTTGCGCATGTCAGCACATCGCCTTTGATTTTATCGTTAAGGACTGTGAGCACGCCGTCGGCGTAGCTGTAGCAGCCGAAGCCTTCGTTGTTGCCAGCCCAAATTTGAGTGGGGTCGTCCCACATTGTGAGAGTATGCCCAGCAAGTTCAGCTGGATAGGTGGTGTAGGAAAGATTTCCTTCAGCATCGCAAACACAAATTCTCTTATCGCCAGCAAAATAGCAACCGTCGGCAGTCTGGCTCATTGTGGTGAATCCTGATTCGCCAGTTACGCCACGAGTCACTACGTTGGTGTCATAATCGTAGGTAAAAAGTCGAGCGGAGGTTGACGAGCCGTTGGCAATTTGTGCTACGAAATGGTTTGGACCGAGCGCAACAACGTGGCGAGGAGTACCAATGACATCTGTACCAGTCACGTTGTAATTGTCGAGAGAATTGATTCGACCAGTGTTTTTGATGAATCGTATTTTCTTGTCGCCGTCGGTGTAAATCATGAGCAACTCATCGGAAAGACCAATGGTAGCAACATTCGTTTCGTACATACCACTCTGCTTGACCGACAAGCTTTTATCGTCGAAAAGCACGACACCAAAGTTTGTAGCAACAGCCATTAAACCTTTGGCAAAAGCGACATCGTTGATTTGAGGCACAATCGTTAGCACCGCATCTCGAATGTCGGGAAGATTGGCCGACTTGCCGTTGTCGTAAATAAGGTCGATATTGCCTGAAGGATATACTACAGCGAGGTATTTCCCAATTGGATTGTAATAGATTTTTGAAGCACGAGCTTCGGTCAACGCATTGTCAACGCTGAAATTATATGTTTCGTCGTTGACTTTATCGTACATCATAAGAGTGCCCGACGAGAGGCAATAGACCCTTTCAGACGTTTCGATAAGCTGGTCGACATTTTGGAATGTGGGGTAGAGATACCACGATCCAACGCCCAACTGAGCTTTGATGCAGAATGGGATAATCAGAGAGAGCAGTAATATTGATTTCTTCAGCATAGTTCGATTTTTGAAAAGCGGAGATAACTGGATTAGAGAGTATTGAGTTTATCGATTAATAAGCGAGTAGCACGACCACGATGCGACACATAATTTTTCTCATCGTGGGTCATTTCGGCAAAGGTGCGATTGAATCCGTCGGGCTGAAACACAGGGTCGTAGCCAAAGCCATCGGTGCCCGATTTTTCGTTGCGTATTGTGCCAGAGCAAATTCCTTCGAACAGGTATTCCTCGTCGTTAAGAATCAGCGCAATGTATGTAACAAAGCGCGCCGTGCGGTCAGATTTGTCGCTAAGTTCGCTCAATAGACGCGCCATATTAGCCTCGCTGTCGTGGCTTTGACCAGCAGCATAGCGAGCGGTGTGCACACCCGGTGCACCACCAAGGGCCGACACTTCGAGTCCAGTATCGTCGGCAAAGCAATCGACGCCATAATGCTCCTTAACATAACGAGCTTTCATAATAGCATTGCCACATATCGTGTCGGCCGTTTCTGGAATTTCTTCAGTGCATCCAATGTCGGCGAGAGAAACGATTTCGAACCTTTGGCCAACAATCTCACGCAGTTCGCGAAGCTTGTTGGCATTGTTGGTTGCAAATACTATTCGACGAGGTTTATCCATACTCATAAAGAATACTATATCAAATAAATAACGTCAAAACAGCACAGTTATTGTAAAGAGCATCAAACCGCGGGGGATTAGCCGATAACGATGTTGACGATTTTATTTGGAACGACGATGACTTTGCGAACGGTTTTACCCTCTATCCATTTTTCTGACTGTGGCGATTCGAGCGCAATACGTTCAACCTCTTTAGGGTCGGTTCCTGCGGGAATGCTGAGTGTGAAACGAGCTTTACCATTGAACGAAATAGCGTAGTTGACGGAGTCTTCTTTGAGGTATTCCTCATTGAATTCGGGCCAAACTGCGTCGTTGACGGTTGTTGTATTGCCTATGGCGTGCCACAATTCTTCGCACACGTGGGGAGCGAATGGAGCGAGAACTACGATAAGATTTGAAAGCACTTCGCGGCTATGGCATTTCATAGCGGTCAGCTCGTTGACACAAATCATGAAAGCACTGATGCAGGTGTTGTAAGAGAAGTGTTCAACATCTTGCGATACTTTCTTGATTAGTTTATGAATCGATTTGAGAGCTTCTTTTGAGGGAGCTTCGTCGGTCACGAGCCAATCTTCGCCTTTCCAGAAGAGCGACCAGAGTTTACGGATAAAGCGGTTGACACCGTCGATGCCGTTTGTATCCCAAGGTTTGCTCTGCTCGACTGGGGCGAGGAACATTTCATACAATCGGAGGGTGTCGGCACCATAGCTTTCGACGATGTCGTCGGGGTTAACGACATTAAACATCGATTTAGACATCTTTTCAACGGCATATCCGCAAATGTATTTGCCGTCCTCAAGGATGAACTGAGCGTCGGCAAATTCGGGACGCCAAGCGCGGAAGCGTTCGAGGTCGAGAATATCGTTGCTTACAATATTGACGTCGACGTGGATAGGAGTGACATCGTAATCCCCTTTGAGATTGAGCGAAACAAATGTATTTGTGTCCTTGATTCGATAGACGAAGTTGCTTCGGCCTTGAATCATACCTTGGTTGATAAGCTTGCGGAATGGCTCGTCGTCGACGATAACGCCAAGGTCGAAGAGGAATTTATTCCAGAAACGGGAGTAAATCAAGTGACCTGTAGCGTGTTCAGTACCACCGACATAAAGGTCAACACTACGCCAATATTCGTTGGCCTCAGCACCTACGAGCGCGTCGTTGTTGTGTGGGTCCATATATCGGAGATAGTAGGCCGACGAGCCAGCAAAACCTGGCATGGTGCATTTTTCGAGTTCCCAGCCTTGCTCTGTGCACCAGTTTTTGGCGCGACCGAGTGGTGGTTCGCCCGTTTCGGTTGGGAGATATTTGTCGATTTCGGGGAGCAGCAGAGGGAGTTTTTCGACGTCGAGCATGTGGGGAACGCCATCCTTGTAGTAAACTGGGAACGGCTCGCCCCAATAGCGCTGGCGGCTGAAAATTGCGTCGCGTAAGCGGTAGTTGACTTTCACTTTGCCGATGCCTTTTTCTTCGATGAAACGCTTAGTGGCTGCGATTGCTTCCTTTACTTCAAGCCCATTGAGGCAGAGCTCTGGGCCACAAGAATTGACCATTTTGCCTTCCTTAGCGTCAAAACTTTCTTCGCTTACGTCGGCTCCCTCAATCAGAGGTATGATTGGAAGGTCGAAATGACGAGCGAAAGCGTAGTCGCGGCTATCGTGAGCTGGCACAGCCATAATGGCACCAGTACCATAGCCTGCGAGCACGTAGTCGCTAACCCATACGGGTATTTTCTTGCCACTGAGTGGGTTGATTGCATAAGCGCCGGTGAATACGCCCGACACTCGTTTGTCAATCATACGTTCGCGCTCAGTTTTGTTTTTGATTGATGCGATATAATCGGCTACAGCCTGCTTTTGCTCGGCAGAGGTAATCATATCGACATACTTGCTTTCGGGGGCAAGCACCATAAATGTGACGCCAAACACAGTGTCGGCGCGAGTGGTGAATATCTCGAGTTCAACGTCGCTGTTGTCAATCTTGAAGCGCATTTCAGCACCTTCAGAGCGGCCAATCCAGTTGCGTTGAGTTTCTTTAAGCGAGTCGGTCCAATCAATGTTGTCGAGACCGTCGAGGAGTCGTTGAGCATAGGCTGAAACGCGGAGACACCACTGATACATCAATTTTTGCTCAACTGGGTAACCTCCGCGGATAGAGAGCCCTTCGCTCACTTCATCATTGGCAAGCACGGTGCCAAGTTTTGGACACCAGTTGACCATAGTGTTGCCAAGATATGCGATGCGATAGTTCATCAGCACATCGCTCTTCTCTTTTTCGGTGTAGCCATTCCACTCTTGCGCGGTGAATTCCAATGGTTTTGTTGAAGCAGCATTGACGCCTGCAGAGCCTTCCTTCTCGAAATGCGAAATGAGTTCAGCTACTGGCATAGCCTTGCAGAGATTGGTGTCGTAGTAGGAATTAAACATGCGTATAAAAGCCCACTGCGTCCATTTGTAGTAGTCGGGGTCGCAAGTTTTAATCTCGCGATTCCAGTCGTAGCAGAAGCCAATCTTGTCGAGCTGCGAGCGATAACGGTCAATGTTGTTGCGCGTTGTCACTTCGGGGTGTTGTCCAGTTTGGATTGCATATTGCTCAGCAGGAAGCCCATAGGCATCATAGCCCATAGGGTGGAGCACGTTGAATCCGCACGAGCGTTTGTAGCGCGAATATATGTCGGATGCGATATAACCAAGGGGATGACCTACGTGCAAGCCTGCGCCAGAGGGGTAGGGAAACATGTCGAGCACGTAGAATTTCGGACGATTATGATCAATCTCGCAGCGGTAAGTATTGTTTTCGCGCCAATACTGCTGCCAGCGCGATTCTATCTCCTTATGTTTGTATTCCATTGTGAAATGTTTTTGATTTTCAGATTGGATTTTATTGAAATTGCCCTATCGAAAGTCGAAATAGGTTTGACTTACAAAGTTAATAAAATTTTCTTATTGAGCGGCACCGCCGTCGTCGAAATAATTGCGCAGAATGCGTGCTTTGGCTTTGCCTACAACTTGAGCAAGTTCATCCTCAGAGGCTTCGCGAATTTTTTTCACGCTTCTGAATTGCTTCAAAATGGCAGTGCGGGTGGCTTCGCCAATTCCTTTTATTGAATCCAACTCACTGACAGTCTGCGTTTTGCTCCTTCGATTGCGATGATGTGTTATACCAAAGCGATGCGCTTCGTCGCGCAAGTGTTGAACTACTCGCAACGACTCTGAATTTTTGTCGATATAGAGAGGTACGGAGTCGCCTGGGAAATAGATTTCTTCGAGTCGTTTGGCTATGCCGACAACAGCAATCACGCCGCGCAAACCCATTTCGTCGAGAGCTTCGACTGCCGACGACAACTGGCCTTTGCCGCCGTCGACTACGATAAGCTGAGGCAACGGCTCGCCCTCGTTAACCAAACGAGAATAGCGACGAGTCAACACCTCTTTCATCGAAGCGAAGTCGTCGGGGCCTTCGACGGTTTGGATATTAAAATGGCGATAGTCTTTCTTTGACGGTTTGCCGTCCTTGAAGACGACGCATGAGGCTACTGGATTGGTACCCTGAATGTTAGAGTTGTCGAAACATTCGATATGGCGGGGCAATTCCTGTAGTCGGAAATCGGATTTCATTCGTTCGAGCAAGCGATTTGTGCGCTGCTCAGGGTCGGTCTTTTCAAGGTGCTTCAGCCAGTCGACTTTGGCTTGACGAGCATTGCGCGTCGACACCTCGAGCAACTTTGCGCGGTCGCCACGCTGTGGGATTGTAAAGGTGATGCCCGAAAATTCAACATCGGGGATTATCGGAACGACTACCTCATCGAACTCCGCGCCAAATTCGCGACGCACTTCGTCGATAGCATACGCCAATATTTCCTCGGCGGTCTCTTCAAGGCGACGGCGATATTGGAGCGTGACGCTGCGCACCACAGCGCCTCGACGGATGTGCATGTAGTTGACATAGACCACATTAGTGTCATCATCAATTCCAAAAACGTCGATATCATCGAGTACTTGGCTGATAATCACACTTTTAGCCCTGTATCGCTCAACGGCTTGATATTGCTCTTTCAATGTCTGCGCTTCTTCAAAACGAAGCTCGGAGGCAAGTTTGGTCATTTCGTCGCGCAGATAGTTCATCAGCTCACGAGTTTCGCCATTGAGTATCTGTTTGATATTATCTATATAGTTGGCATACTGCTCTTTAGCGACTAATCCCTTGCAACAGCCTTGGCAATTCTTCATGTGATACTCAAGGCAAAGTCGCCCTTTCCCTTTGGCTATGTAGTCGTCGGTGATTTGATGGCGACAGGTACGCAGTGGATATAATTGACGAATGAGAGCGAGCACAGTCCGCGCAGCCGATGCGTCGGTGTAGGGACCATAATATTTTGAGCCGTCCTTGACTCGATGACGAGTCATAAACACCCTCGGATAATCCTCCTTTGTGACGCAAATCCATGGATAGGATTTATCATCCTTGAGGAGTACATTATAGCGGGGCTGATACTCCTTAATCATGGAGTTTTCGAGGTTGAGTGCATCCTGCTCAGTGGGCACAACTATGTAGGACATATCAGCAATGGCTCGTACCAACAGGCTTGTGCGCACCGACTCGTGTGTTCGCGAGAAATAGGAGAGAACTCGACGCTTGAGATTTTTAGCCTTACCGACATAGATAACCGTACCCTCGGCGTCGTAGTACATATAGACTCCGGGGGTATCTGGCAGAATGTGTATTTTCTCCTTTAGAGATTCTGATTTATCAATGTCGTGCTTTGCCAACTCTCTATTATTGAAAATATGTTACGTCAAAAGCTGGTGCATTAATTCGATATATTCGAATGCATCAACTCAATCAGACACTGCGAAGCGTCTAATTAACTGTATCGGGTAATGCTAATATCGCCATTGGCACTGAGGTCGGACGAACAGCGCTTACTGCGGATATCAGCTACGAATTAGTATGTGATAAGCGCCGAAACCTCAGCGTCAGCGGGCAAGCGATCGCGACCACCGAGAGCAGAAATCTCAATGATGAAGTTTATGTAGATTTTCTTTGGGTTAAGGCTCTTCACAAGATTGTAGGCAGCAAGCATCGTTCCACCAGTGGCGAGAACGTCGTCGTGGAGCACAACAATGTCGTCGGGACCGATAGCATCGCGATGTATTTCGATTGTGTCCTTACCATACTCCTTGTCGTAAGTTGCCGAAATTGTGTCAGCTGGGAGTTTGCCTGGCTTGCGTACTGGCACAAATCCAGCGCCAAGTTCGAAAGCGAGGATTGAGCCACCGATGAAGCCGCGCGACTCAATGCCAACAACTTTGGTCACACCTTTGTCGCGATAAATCTGAGAGAGATCCCAACCGATGATATGAAGTGCACGGGGATCCTTAAATACTGTCGTAAGGTCTTTGAAAACTACACCCTTCTGAGGGAAATCTACGACGTCGCGTACTCTTTTTTTTATGTATTCCATTATGTGTATATAGTTGAGAGTTATTGTTTCTTTGTTTTTGAGAGAGGAGGAATAATTGTTTGATGTTTTGCAAGTTATCTATGTTCCACGTGAAACAAAACATTCGTTTCACAATTAAAATTCAGTTGATATTTCGCTTTTTATCGACCTAACAACAGAAGCAAGATATTGATATCGCTGGGTGATACACCTGGGATTCGAGAGGCTTGCGCAACTGTAGCTGGGCGTATCTTAGAGAGCTTCTGGCGAGCCTCGGTTGAAAGTGAGGTCAACTGCTCATAATCGAACTTGTCGCCGAGTTTGAGCGATTCGAGGCGACGCATCTTGTCGGCCAACATTCGTTCTCTTTGCAGATAACCTTGGTATTTGATTTTAATTTCAACTGCCTCAATAATCTCATCGGAGAGGTCTTGGTCGAGCGTGAGCAAAACAGCTTTCAAAGGCTCAATACCGTCAGCAAGAATGTTAACGGTTAGCGTAGGACGAAGAACTAACTGCACGAGCTTGCACCCCTGTTGGAGCGGCTGCTCCCCTATCGATTCAAGATAAGGATTAATCAAGGCTGGTTTTACAGAGAATGTATTGATAAATTCCGTCAGTCGTTGGCAATCTTCCTGCTTTTGGCTAAATGACTCGTAACGCTCATCATCTACCAAGCCAATTGCTCTACCTCGAGGAGTCAAACGCACATCAGCATCATCCTGACGCAGAAGAATACGGTATTCGGCGCGCGATGTAAACATTCTATAAGGCTCGTCGACACCTTTTGTAACGAGGTCATCGATAAGAACACCGATGTATGCCTCATCACGCTCGAGGATGAATGGCTCAGCACCTTTTACGGATAATGCGGCATTAACTCCTGCAACGAGACCTTGCCCAGCTGCCTCTTCGTAGCCTGTAGTGCCGTTTATCTGACCTGCGAAATATAGGCTGTTGATGAGTTTTGTTTCGAGGGTATGACGCAATTGCGTGGGGTCGAAAAAGTCGTATTCAATGGCGTAGCCGGGACGATAAATCACCACATCTTTGAATGCTGGAATTGTTTCCAATGCTTCAATCTGGACATCGATTGGAAGTGAAGATGAGAAACCATTGAGGTAGTATTCGCGAGTTGTTTCACCTTCAGGTTCAAGGAATAGTTGATGCTCAGTTTTATCGGCAAAAGTCACTATCTTCGTTTCGATACTCGGGCAATAACGGGGTCCTATGCTCTGAATCTGCCCATTATAAAGGGGTGAATCGGGGAGACCTCGGCGCAAAACATTGTGAGTTTTCTCGCTTGTATAAACCGTATAGCATGGGCGTTGGCGCAGCTTTCTCCGTACATTAGGCAAGAATGAAAACTTATGGCAATCGTTATAAACTACATCGTCGCCCTCTTGAATCTGCGTTTTCGAAAAATCCACTGAACGCCCATCGATACGGACTGGGGTACCAGTTTTCATACGATCAGTGCTGAATCCAAGCGCAAGCAACGACTCTGTCAAGCCATGCGAAGCTGGCTCGGCACATCTACCACCCTCTACCTGAGTACGTCCTATGTGCATAAGTCCGTTGAGGAATGTACCATTGGTCAAAATCACTTTCTTAGCACCGAAGGTCATACCAAGGGCTGTACGAACACCTACAACGGTGTTGTTCTCAACAACGAGGTCAATTACATCATCCTGCCACATCGAAAGGTTGTCGGTGTTTTCGAGTATCTCACGCCATTGTGCAGAAAATTTCATTCTATCACATTGTGAGCGAGGGCTCCACATTGCCGGACCTTTTGAGCGGTTGAGCATACGGAATTGAATTGCAGAGAGGTCGGTGACGACACCCATCATACCACCAAGAGCATCTATCTCTCTCACTATCTGACCTTTAGCTATACCACCAACGGCAGGATTACAGCTCATCTGAGCTATTTTGTTCATGTCGATAGTGATGAGAAGCGTTGACACACCAAGAGTGGCGGCGGCATGAGCAGCCTCGCAGCCGGCATGACCAGCACCAACAACTATTACATCATATTGAGTTTTCATCGCTATCTATTTTGAATGAATTTTATTGTTATTCGGTTTATTTTCAGCCATTTATCCATATAGTCTTTGGATTAGAAATGGCAAGAGCTTCGTTTTCGTGTGCTTCCATTATTTCACGCTCTCCAGGACCTTTATCGTTGATGCCGCAAAGGTGGAGCACTCCATGAATTATTACGCGAAGAAGCTCGTTGCGATATGTAGCGCCAACTGTTTCGGCATTAGTTTTGACCGTATCGAGTGAGATAAACATATCGCCACTAATGCGTTGACCTCGAGTGTAGTCGAATGTTATAATGTCGGTAAAATAGTCGTGCTGTAGGAATTGACGGTTGACTTCGAGAATTTTGGTGTCGTCGCAAAAGATATAAACAAGTTGCCCCACTCGACAACCATGCGCCTTTGCAACGGCAGATATCCAACGCTCAACTTCGTTCCAGTCGAGCTCGGGCACGTCAACATTCTCTGTTTGTATAAACAATCTTTCCGACATATTTGATTATTTGCGGTCAGCTTGAAAGTGCTAACCAAAATAACTTACAAAGATAGTCAAATTCTGAAAAAATCTCAATAGCGACAAAAATTTTGGGTCGGCTGACGATTTTCAACTCCGAACAGCGAAAAATTTTCTATTTGGATAAAATATCGCAACATTCAAAACACGGTATTTCAACCTAATTCACAATTAGTTATGCAAATTTTGAGCCATTGAGACTTAAATATTTTATCTTTCCCGAGCTAGCACACGTAAATTTTCGGCTCAAAACGCCTAAAAATTCAGCACCTCTCTCCTACTCTAAAACTCAACAATGAAAAAGTTGAGACGCGGAAACTTTTTTGAGATTTTAGTAATGGAACGAAGAGCCGCCCAAAAATTCTCGAAGCAGAGAGGTCGGCGGAACGTCGCGGTCGGCAATCGGAGTGAAGTAGCTGAGGAAATTCATCAAGCGGTAAGCTTTGCCATATTCGGGAACATCGCGCGGACACTCCTTCAACATTCGCATAGCATACTCTTTCATCACCGCGAGCTCGAAAATAAGCGATGAGTTGAATGTTGAGTCGGCATTCTCTTGATAAGGGAAAATCCAACGCTCTTCGCCTCGGCGAACACTGGGCCAACGACGTATGGTTTCAAGCGGCGAAACGCCTCGATATTTATAATCGCGGATTATGCGACGCAATAAGCGATTGTCGGTTGTTGGCACCCAATTGTGGTCGTCGATTGCGAGTGTGGTCAATGCCGACACATAGACACTATACTTCATCTCGTCGGGAATATCGGCGGTGAGTTCGGGATTCAAGCCATGAATTCCCTCCATAAGGAGTATTGTGTTGTCGTCTAAATGCAATTTATTGCCCCTATATTCTCGTTTTCCGAGTTCAAAGTTATAAGTGGGCAGCTCAATCTCTTCGCCAGCCAAAACGCGCTGCAAATCGGCATTAAACGTAGGCAAATCAAGCGCGTAGAGCGACTCGTAGTCGTATTCGCCCGACTCATCCTTTGGAGTATTCACTCGGTCGACAAAATAGTCGTCGAGCGAAATCATTTGCGGCTTGAGCAGATTAGTGAGCAGATAGATTGCCAATCGTTTGGTAAAGGTCGTTTTACCCGACGATGAAGGGCCTGCAATCAGCACTATTCTTGCCCCACCCTCGCGATAACGGCGTGCAATTTCGTCGGCTATATCGGAAATTTTCTTGTTGTGGAGAGCCTCAGCCACGTTAATCAACGACGACGAACGGTTGCTCTCGGTGGCAGCATTGAGTTCGCCTACATTATTGATACCTATGATTTTATTAAAATTGAGATACTCTGTGAAGGCGTTATACATTTTTTCGCTCGGTATCGGTTGCGCAGGTTGTTCGGGGTTAGCCAATGAGGGGCCAAAAAGGAGAAATCCTTGCTCGTAAGGCTGCAGGTCGAACACTTTGAGAAAGCTTGTCGATGGCGCCAATGGGGCATAGTAGCTGTCGAACACACCGTCAAGCTCATACACTACGGCATAAAGTTCGTGGATTGTGTCGAGAAGAAGCACTTTGTCGAGAAGATTCTGCTTCTTGAACAGCTCTTTGACCGCGGCGACAGGTAACTCTCTGCGCACGAATGGCAGATTTTGAGCCACAAGCTGCTGCATTTTCTCTTTGAGCGATGACACAACTCCGGCAGTGACATCCACGCCTGAAAGCTTGCAATAATAGCCCTTTGCAATCGAATGGCAAATGTTTAATCGTGCACCAGGATAAAGCTCCGTCAGAGCGCGATAAAGCATCATACAGAGTGAACGGATATAGACACGATTGCCTGAATCAGAGGTTACAGGCAGGAATTCAATATGCTTGGGAGAGAACACAGGATATTGTAAATCCTCAGTTTTGTTGTTCACTCTCACACATATTGGTCGAAATGGGATTTCGCTGCTCAAATCGTTGTACAATTGTTGAATTGTATCGCCGCCGTTGATTGTTACATAGCGGTCAATATTCTTGCAATATACCTTTATCCGAGTACTCATAATATGTAGATGTTGTTGCATTGACGATGCTCTTGTGCCAGCAATGCAGTGGTTAGTATATTATTAGCAAAAAGGGGGCATTACGCAGTAGTTCAACGGGTTATTCTTTTACGCCGTAGGCGAGGTCGCCAGCATCGCCAAGTCCTGGAACGATGTAAGAGTGGGCATTGATTTTATCGTCGATAGCACCCACCCAAATGGTAGTATTTTCGGCCGGGAAGGTCTCCTGAACATAATCAATGGCCTTTTGCGATGCAATCACAGAGGCAACGTGAATGTGACGGGGCGTTCCTTTGGTCAACAATGCGCGATAGCTTAGCTCCATAGAAGCACCAGTAGCAAGCATTGGGTCAGCAATAATCAACACCTTGTCGTCGAGATTAGGCGAAGCAAGATATTCGATGCAAATATCGAAATTTTCTTTCTCCTTATACTTGCGATAAGCCGAAACGAAAGCATTTTCAGCGTCGTCGAAATAGTTGAGGAAGCCAAGATGAAAAGGCACGCCAGCACGGAAAATGGTAGCGAGCACCACTTTATCAGCAATGCGATTGCAATTAGCTATACCCAGCGGCGTTTTTACCTCAACTTGTTTATAATCAATTGTTTTAGAAATTTCATAAGCCATTATTTGACCGATACGCTCAAGGTTTCGGCGAAATCGTAGTCGGTCGCTCTGAATAGTAACATCGCGCAATTCCGACATATATTGACTGATGATAGTGTTGCTTTCTGCAAAATTAATTACTTTCATATCGTGTTAGTTTTAATTATTAACGTTATAGAATCACGTAAAGTTAACGCTTTCAATTGACATCACCCCACTTTTTTTCAACTTTTTGACAAAATAATTTAGATTACTTAGTTGAATTTAGCTTCGGGTGCACTGCAACCTAATCTTCGCCGTCAGGGCAAGGAGTCAATATTACGTCCTTTGATATCTGTATCCCATACGCAACATTTCGGAATCGTCCCTGCTGTGCCACGAGGACACCAATATCAGAAAGATATTTGATATCACGTGCAGCTGTATCAATTGAAACTTTTGACAGTTTAGCCCATTTTTTTGCCGTAAGTTTGCCAACATAACCATCAAGATAGATATTTAAGATTGTCTTTTGGCGGTCATTTAACACAACTTGCGAGTGGTTTTGCCAAAATATAGCTTTATTAAGAATTGATGAAAGCATTTCTTCAGCCCCCTCGATAGCTCTTAACATACAATCTAAATACCATTCTATCCAAGCTGTTATGTCACAAGAACCTTTCTGGCACTTTTCTAATATATCGTAATACTTCCTTTTCTCCTTATTAATTTGACGCGATATGCTGAAATATCGCAGTGTTGAATTGCCAGCTTGACTCAACGCCATATCAGCAATTGCTCTACTTATTCTTCCATTTCCGTCATCAAATGGGTGTATGCTAACAAACCAAAAATGAGCAATAGCCGATTTAATATAATTCTGAGGGGTAGAAGTTGAATTAAACCATTCGATAAACTTCTGCATTTCAGCTGGAACTGATTCTGCTGAAGGGGCTTGATAATGCACTTTTTCCCTTCCAAAGGTGCCAGAAACTACTGCCATAGGGTCAAGGCGATACATCGCTACATTAATTTGCTCCATTCCGCTTCTTCTTGTTGGGAATAAGCAATTATGCCATGCGAAAAGCCTCTCGTCTGTCAATGGCTTAGAATAATTATTGACAGCATCAAGCATCATCTCAACAACACCCTCAACGTAATGCGAAGGCTCTGTTTCGTTTGTTATATGAACGCCCATTCTCCTTGCCACAGAAGAACGGACTTGATCAGAATTCAAAACCACGCCTTCAATCTCAGAAGATGACACAATATCATAAGTTAAAGCTTCAACAGCGGCTTGTTGTTGCACATTAAACCCTATCGCAGAGAGTTTACCTTCAAGGAATCCTGCAACATTGCTAATCTTTATCAATTTTGGCTCTATTAAATCTTTATCCCAGGTAAAATTGGGCCAATCGTTAGTTTGATGTATGTACATAGTCCTAATGATTTTTTGCAAAGATAGTGATTTGCAGTTAATAAACCGCATTTTTTGCGGATTATTATCCGCATATTTTGCGGTTAATAGACCGCATGCTTTTCAATTTCAACACTATTATTCTGTTTATTAGTGTATTAGAAAATTTACACAGTAAACAAATTTTCTTGTTAGCAAAAGTTTTGCGGCGTATGGATGAGGGGGTGAGTGGAGTTATGTTGGGGAAATTTATGGTTGAATGAAAATGATTTGGTAACTTTGCAGCGTGAAACTATAATATTAGAAAGTGAAATTATAATATCAGAACAAGATATGTCAACCAATACTACCGACAACCAACGCAAAGTGACTACCCTGCGCCTTGCAGAGATGAAAGCTCGCAACGAAAAAATAGCAATGCTCACAGCCTACGACTATTCTATGGCCAAACTTATCGATGAGGCTGGAATGGATGTGATTTTAGTGGGCGACTCTGCTTCAAACGTTATGGCAGGTAATACCACAACCTTACCTATGACGCTCGACCAGATGATTTATCACGCTAAGAGCGTAGTTAAAGGTGTGAAACGCGCATTGGTGGTAGCAGATATGCCTTTCGGTACTTACCAAGGCAACTCAATTGAAGCTCTTAGCTCGGCAATACGCATTATGAAGGAGTCGCACGCTGAAGCCGTGAAAATGGAAGGCGGTGCTGAAATCCGTGAATCAATCGAACGCATTCTCTGCGCTGGCATCCCTGTAATGGGGCATCTCGGACTGACTCCACAATCAATCAACAAGTTTGGTACATACGCTGTGCGCGCCAAGGAAGAAACTGAAGCTCAGCGCCTTATCGAGGATGCTAAGATGCTCGAGGAGATTGGTTGCTTCGCATTAGTATTAGAGAAAGTTCCAGCCGAACTCGCACGCCGCGTTGCCGAAAGCTTAACTATACCTGTGATTGGTATTGGTGCCGGAAGCGGTGTCGACGGACAGGTGTTGGTTATGCACGACATGTTGGGACTAAACAAAGGATTTTCGCCCAAATTCCTCCGTCGCTATGCCGATTTGGCTACAATTATCGACAGCGCACTGAAAAACTACATTCAAGATGTTAAAGATGTAGATTTCCCCAACGAAAACGAACAATACTAAATCTCAATAGGTTACATCCCACAAAAACAGTGGGTGAGGGGGCATAGATGTGCCAGCTGCGCAGCGGTCGCGACGTTCGATAACGGCCTCGAATTGTTCGAGCGTGAGTTTATGGCGTCCGACTTCGATGAGTGTGCCCACAACGGCACGCACCATGTTGCGCAAGAATCGGTCGGCACTGATTATGAACACATATCTATCATCGCCAAGCTCGACCCATTCAGCTTGTGTTACCTTGCAAATGTTGGTTTTAGCATCGGAATGAAGCTTTGCGAATGATGTAAAGTCGCTGACATTCAACAACATTGACGCAGCACTGTTCATAGCTTCATAGTCGAGAGGAGCAATCTCAAGCGAAAAGTTTAGGAACGGGTCGCGACGATGGTGCACATAGTAGTGATATGTGCGAGCGGTAGCGTCAAAGCGCGCGTGAGCAGTGGGAGCAACTTGCCATAGGTCGTAAAGCACTATATCGCGCCCAACGATTGAATTTACTCCTCGAATAAATTTAGCCTTAAGATTCTCGTCGATTTCAACACATTCAGCATTGACAACTTCATCAGTATCAATCTGTTGTTCATCTTTACTACAGAGATTGTCGGCAAGAGGTTGCGGCTTCGACAACAGAGCATCGGGGAGGTCGCAATGCGCTATCATAGTGCGAGCATTGACACCCGTATCGGTTCGACCCGCACCTGTAATTGCAATCGGCTGGCGTGCAATTTTTGAAATAGCATCCTCAAGCACACCCTGAACGCTGACAGCATTAGGTTGCACTTGCCACCCATGGAAAGGGGTGCCGTTGTAGCTTAATTTTAGAAAAACACGCATTCGATTGTTTCGATTTATCCGATAACTGATTATTTACGCAATTATTTCACAAGCACACGGCGTGCAGTGGTGTTGTCGGTGACAATATAAAGCCCTGCAGGCAATTTGAAGGCCGCTGCGCCGCGTTCTACCATTTGGTCGACATAAGTGATACCTTCAACAGAGAAGACACTGAAAACGCGCGCATCGCCGCTATTTTCGACCACGAGCTCGCCATTGAGCGAATAGGCAGTCCAAGAGTCAGAATCCGACAACTGTTGCTCAACACCTGAAGTATAGTCAGTGACGTAAATATCGTCGATATTTCCACGTTTGCCAGCCGTCTGACGGAATCGGATATAGTTGTCACCGCTGACATTGACTGGGATTTCGTACAATTGGAGGGCGTCGCTACTGCAAGTAATAGTTGCTGCTGTAGTGAAATCTTTACCGTCGGGCGAATATTCAATAGCAATAGTTATATCGCCATCCGATGAACTCCACCTGCTGAGGTAGAATGATATCATACCGATGCCGCGCGATTTGATTGTAGCGCTTGTCAATGAGCTGGTTGCGTTCTTGCCAAAGCGCAATGAGTATTTGCCACGCTTATCAGTATCGCCCCACACGCCGCAGTCGACGATGTTCCACACCGACACACGACCTGTAATGGTTTTGTTGTTGTAGTCATCGACTTTCTGGTCGCCAAGATCCTCGAAATCTTCATAGAACCAAGGCTCAGAATTGCTTCTTACACTGGCACTTACCACACCCTCATCATTGACATATTCGCCAGCTTCGATAAGAATAGTAGATTCGTATTCGCCCTGATCTTCAGAATTTACACGCAGATAGAATCTGTCGTCGAGCGGCTGCATTTCGATAGATGTTGACCAGTTGGAGCAGTCGGTAGAGAGCTGGAATGGAGCATCAACCTCAACGGTGAAAGTATCGTTGATATTTTCAACAAATAGCTCAACCTCAACGTATTGCGAAGGCTCGCCAGGCTCAGTTGAGAGCGAGAATGAAGCTGATTCGATGTACTGAATTGAAGGAGTAGGAGCGAGTGTGGTCACAGTGACAACATTCGACTCAAATTCGGCAGAGCGAAGTTGGTAGGTGTAAGTTGTTGCAGGAGTGAGATTTTCAACGTCGTACTCCTCAAGAGCCGCAGTAACATCGATAGGATAGCCTTCGATTGGCTGTCCGTCGTGGCTAACGGTCAAAGTATAAGTATCGGCTTCGCTCAAGTCGGTCCAATTGGCAGTAAAGCCAGTCTCAGTGATGTTGGTTGCCGCGAGTGCGGGAATGCCGTCGATAGCTGTAGCTGTAAGGTTAACCACAGCGTTAATGCCGTCAGTGGCACTCGCAACGGTTAGCGTAGCTGTTTTTTCGCCAGTTGATGTTGGGCGGAGAGTGACGCTTACACCTGAGCCCGACATAGCTGCTGCAGCTGTAATGGTAGTGGCAGAAATGGTAAATTCTGAGCCTTCGCTGACCGAAACAGTGAGCGGAGCAGTCAGATTTGCACCCTTAATATTGATGTAGCGCGACACTTGATAGCCGACAGCAACAGTGCCGAAACTAACACTTGTATCGTTTGAAGGTTGCGAAAGCGAAGGTGTGGGAGCTTCGTCCTCATACCATTTTTCGCTTTTCTTGTCGCCCCAAATGTACTCAGCCATTTCGGGATTATCGATGAATGGATTGCGGTTGCGCTGATGCTTGTAGACAGCTTCATTGCGGTCGAGCTCCTTCTGGCTTACTGGGTCTTGACGGTGCCATTTGAGCAACAAATTCACAGCCCACGAGGTGTAAGCAGGATAAGAATTGCCTGCAAGCATGGGGCTACTCCAAGACGCGATTTTAGTGTTGTAAGCCGCTGCCATATAGAAGTAGGTACGAGCAAAGTCGCCTTTGTATTCGTCGACAGGCTCAAAAACCTTGCCTGAATAGCCTGAAAAAGTGGATGTACCGAGTCGTCCAAGCGCTTGCACGCCACCCGATGAGGGCAATGTAGTGCCCCCAGAGCACTCTCCGTAGGGATAGTTGGAGCGCTGTCCGTTGACTTTGCCGTCGGTTGGATACACATGGAAAGCGTCGGATTTCATAGGAGAGCGGTCGTCAAACCAGCTTTTGGGGAATGAGTGCTCTCGATTTATGCAGTCGCCAACTTTAGAATAATTGCCGCACTTTTCTTTCCCAACAGTCCAACGCTTGGTTGAATACATATCCCAAATTTTGCCATTAGCATCGACGTCGGAATCATCATACACATCCCAAAGGCCGTCATAGCTGACCGTAGTATGAGGGCCTACAACGGTGCAGAGCTTTGACAACAATGCTGATTGATTTAATCCCTCACAGGAGCTATAGTAGTTGGCAGGAGCCTCAGCTAATGCGATGAAACCTGTGGCAATGAGTATGTTTGATAAAATAGCAGCAATTTTTCTCATAATTTATGCTTAATTTTATGATGAAATGGCGATGATATAATATTAAGGGTCACAAATTTAACAAAGTTTTTTCAATTGAAGAGCGAGTGGCGTCAACTTTTTCAATTGATTCAAGCAAGCGGGTACGACTGACGCGGCAAATGGGGGAGAGCACATAGCATACCTACGTTGCTTATGGTGAAATCCATACCGAAAGTGCGCTCGGCAATCAACTGATGCCACAGCTGAAGATTGTTTTCGCGATTGAGATTCAGCACTACGACCAACGGGAAGTTGCGCAGCTGGTTGATATCGATTTCCGACGATGCTTGCTCAACTATAGCCATTGGCTGATTTAGCCCCGCCAGTTTGTTTTCGGGGAAGTTGTCGGCTGATTTTTCTGCAATAGTTACTGACTCAGGAGTAGTTGATGATGCAAGCAATAGTGGTGATGCTTTCTCCAACGCAAAATTCAACTTATCAGTCGCTCCGAAAAGCGCAAGATGCGAGGGCTGAAAACGGCTGACAAACCGCAAAACAAGAGCCATCCACCAAAAGTCTTTTCGTGCCTTGCCTCTAAACTCTTCGTAAGCATAGTATTCACACCTCTCTCCTATCGTCTCCTTTATGAGCCGATAAGCAAAAGGGGAGTGAACGCCAAATCCGAGAGCACGCCGACGACGTGATAGCCAAGAAAACATATTGAATTGGATTAATTTAGCTCTTACGCACAATTGGGATAGCTACAGCAGCTATCACCCACAAATAGATGAGGATTACTGCCACTATGGCAAATGTGGTCGTTATACCCACTGATTTAGGCTCAAACTGCATCTCAATATCGTGCTCTCCAGCAGGGATTCGCAATGCGCGAAGCACATAGTTGACCCTACCGAGTTCGGCAGGCTGACCGTCGATTGCTACATTCCAGCCCCATGGGAAATAGACCTCGCTGAAAGCTGCAACGCGGTCGGTCGATGCTGAAGAATGATAGGTCAAGCGATTGGGGGCATAAGATGTTTCGTAGATAGTGTCGCCTTCAGCCTTAGGCTGAACAAAGCCGAGAGTATCAGAAAAGCGTTTGTCGGCAACAGCCTGCGATGATGTGTCGATAGTTTCAAGTGCGGCGATTTCATCGTTGGGAGTATCGACGTAGGAGATTTCGTCAACAAACCACGCATTGCCCAACGCGTCGGGATTCTCCATTATCTGACCTTGATAGACGATGTATTTGGCATTGAGCATATTGAACACATTGTCCTCAAATAGGAGTCCGCGGTCGATAAGATCCTGATAGCGACCAAGTTTTGCAGCATGGTAGCCGCCAAGCATCTTATGATAATATGAGGGGTCGGCCGACGCGAAGCGGTCGATGTCGAGCACACGATAGTTGGGTGCAGTGTCGGCAAGGATAGCGCGGTCGATGTCGGTCATCGGAATAGCTTTCGGAGTGGTAGTGCGAACGCGAACAAAGCTATCGTGGTCAACGTAGCGCTTATCGACTGTATATAAATCTGTCAAAACGACTACGACGAGCGCGAGTGTTGCCAACGTAGCAGCAACTTTACCCTTGCGAACAACATAAAGTGGAATGAAAGCCAACGCAAGGTAGAGTAAGCTGCGCAAACAATCGGCCTTAACCATCGACAAATGCAAATCCTCAATAGCATTATAAATTGCAGGATTGCTTATGTTCAGATTGCGCACCACCTCGTCGGGATAGCCCGCTTGAGTGAGCTGCTGGGCAAGCATTTGCGAGGTGTAGTTTTCGCGAGCAACATCGACGGCTGAGCCGAAGATGCCTGGGAACATCCACCCTACGAGGCATATCAGAGCTACGACACCGAATGTGATTGCCGTTGATTTGAAGTTGCGCTCAGCATTGTTTTTGTCGGTAAACAGAGTGTATAATGCAAGAACAGCGAGCAGCGGCATTGTAAACTCAGCGATGACGAGAATGCTTTCAGGTGTGCGGAACTTGCTATAAAGGGGCATAAAGTCGATAAACAGGTCGGTCAGCGGCATGAAATTGCGGCCGAGCGCGAGCAATATCGATAGCGCAGTGAGCACTGCAAGAGCCCATTTCAATGGTCCTCTCACAATCGTACACCCAACAAGGAATAGCGCGAAGATGACGACACCGACGTAGACGGGACCATTCGTGCCTTCAGGCTCGCCGAAATATTGCGATACGTAGTTGAGGTAGAAATCAACATTTGGGTCGTTTTTGTATTCTCGAGCTTCATCGAGCGACGAGAGTTGCATACCAGCCATTTGACCCGCAACCGGTTTTGCTGAAGCACCACCCTTCACGTTGGGAATCATTAGCGACAAGGTTTCCGAAACGCCGTAGCTATATTGCGTGATGTAATCCCTCGAAAGTCCGGAGGTAGAGTCCTCCCCTTCTGCCACCAATTCAGGTGCGCCACGTTGGGTTTCTTTGGAGTATTTCCATGTGTGGTAAAGGTTGGGGCTATTGGC
>JAGBWK010000040.1 GCA_017629835.1 Muribaculaceae bacterium
AAAGAGGATGCATCCAAACGAAACATCCTCTTCATATTGCGATTTGTGAGATATCAAATATCGGCTGAATTATTTGTGATTGTTGCCGTAACCGTAGCCGTAGCCCTTTTTCAATTTGGTGCCATTGACCACGAGCGACAACTTCTTCAGACGTGCATCGTTGTAGATTGTATCAACGAATTTAAGGTCTTTGATTAACGTGCAATTGATGCGCACAACGTAGATTGCAGCGTCGGCGATACGGTCGAGTGTGAACGTATCAGAAACCATACCAACAGGAGCTGTATCGACGATGATATAGTCATACATCTTACGCAACTCCACAAATAACTCATCAACAACCTGCGAATTGAGCAATTCTGCAGGGTTGGGAGGAATTGGTCCAGCTGTAATAACGTCGAGATTATTGATATTGGGTTCATGACAGATTATATCTTCGAGTTTCACGTCGGGCGACGAAAGATATTGAGTCAAGCCCTTTTGAGAGTCAGTAATATTTAGATACTCTGCAAGCATTGGTTTGCGAATGTCCATTCCGATAAGGAGCACTTTCTTATCGAGCAATGCGAGCGATGCTGCGAGATTGACCGACACGAACGACTTACCCTCACCCGAAGTAGTAGATGTGACAAGCACCACTTTATCCTCAGTGCCGTTGAGCACAAACTGCAAATTGGCACGCATCAATCTGAACAGCTCAGCATTGCTTGAACGGCTGTTTGCTATAATAGCGCCGGAAGATTCTTCCAATGCCACTTCACCTAATACTGGGACGTCGACCATATTTTCAACTTCTTCACGTGAATTGAACTTGGTGCGTATCATTCGGAGGAAGATAAACAAGCCAAGAGGCAAGCAGAATCCAAGGAAAAGGAATGCACCGAGCAAGATGATTGGGCTGCGACCTGCAGGCTCGCTGAGTTGATAAGCCTCATCGATGATTTCAGCCTTAGGAATTGCGTTGGCAATCATCATAGCTGTTTCCTCACGACGTTTGAGTAGGAACACGTAGATTTCCGCTTTGACCTGACGTTCACGATATAGGTCGGTAAACATACGTTCATGTTCTGGCATATTGCCGAAGCTATTGAGGGTTGAGTTGGCTTTGCGTGTGAGTTCACCTATCAATACCTCATTACTCTTGCGAGCCTTAGCTATTGATTCCTGAATATTCTTTCGGCTTGCATCTATCTGTTGGATTACTTGAGTAAGCGCCATATTATTGTCCTTTGCATTGTTGAGCAAACGTATGCGCTTCATAATCAACGTATTGTAAGCAGCAATAGCTCCCTGTAGGCTGTGAATACCTTCGAGACTTGTAGGAATTAATTCATACGCATTATCGGGATTTGAAAGGAAATCCTCGGCTACGCTCATAAGCTCGCCTTGTGTTTGAGCATTGAACAATCGGGTTTCAACTTCAGAACGTATCTTATAGTTATATTCCAAATCTGTGAGACTGATTGAGCCATGTTTCTCTTGATATTCCTGGATTTTCTTTTCAGTATCATTCAAATCTTGAAATACAAGGCTTATGCGTTCATCGATGAAACTTTCAGTTTTCTGATTCTTCTGGTTGCTTACCTCAATACCTCGACGGTTGTATTCCGAGATGACTTCATTCAGCACCGCTTTGGCGTAAGGAGTGCTCGGAGAAATCATACTGAGAGAGATTACATTCGAACGGCGGCTCGGAATCACACTCTTGATAGTAGTTGCAAGGTATTCAGCAGTATCGTCATAACCCATCAAAAGCACTGATGTGTTGACTGGCTCTCCTACGGGCATTGCGTCGGTTTTGGTAATCAAAAAGTTACCATAAGGGGTGTCGAACGAAACGGGGAACGTGGCGTCCTTCACTTTGGCAAGCGTATGATATTTGAACTTCATTGTTATATCGACTCGCTCTTTTGAATCGACCTTGATTTTAAATTTGAGAGAATGAGCCAAAGTGTCGAGCATACCGGGCTGAGGGTATATTTCGACCGGATAGCCCTTATACATAAATTTCTTTTTGAGGCCTTCGCGCACCCAATGCATTTTATTGACGCCCAAATTCTTGGCTACATTCTTATAGACAGCATGAGAAGAAATAATAAAGATTTCGTCGTCGACATTGCCTGCGCTACCAAACATAACGCCAAGGTCGGCAACTTCGCTCATCATGCTACTCTGAGAATTATCCTGAGCAATTACGACATTGGCTTTTGTTTCATAATATTTTGGTTTGATGTAGATATACAAACCTCCTAAAATACCAAAAAGTAAAATTGAGGCGAGAAACCAAGGCCAATTAGCCTTAATTATTTTAACGATACCATCAAATGTGAATATATCTTTGCCTATCTTTTTTTCAGTTGACATCTTACCCTATTATTTATTTACGGTTAAAGCGATTACAAGCGAAGCAATTACCGAAGCGGCACTTACGATTGTAGAAATGACTGAGAGCTTGAAAGCGTTATCTTGGTTATATTTTGAGTTTGCCTTACGAATGTCGTTAGGCTCTACATAAATATAATCGTTTTGCTTAACGTAGTAGAATGGTGAATTGAGTGTTTCTGCATCGTTAAGGTTGATTCGACCTGTGATTTTTTTGCCGTTTTCCTCACGGATAACAAGGATATTGTCGCGCTCGCCATAGACAGTCAAATCGCCAGCTGCCGACAATGCATCAAGGATAGAAAAGCGTGGCGATGTTATCTTAATTGTGCCTGGACGTGCAACTTCGCCAGCTACATCAACCTTAAAATTGACTAATTCGACTCTAACGAGAGCATCATTTACATCTTTCTCGATTTCGGCAGTGATTTTATCGCGAATTTGCTCTGTCGTAAGCCCTGCAACGTGAACTTTACCTAAAATTGGAGCTGTAATACAGCCATCGCTATCTACGATATAAGTCTGCTGCTGAGGCGTTTGATACACATTGAGCAACGCATTGGTAGCAGGATTGACCAATGGGAGATTATAAAGAGCTGTAGTTTCTTGAATGGTCGAAGTCACTGTGATGAAGAGTTCGTCACCGGGCTGGATTTTAGCCAAATAGTCGCCCGTTGGAGCCGGCTCAGTGAATTCATCAATATTTTCGAAATATGTTAGAGGAGAGCGTTTTGTGGAGCATGACACAAGGGTTAGCGCTATGAGCCCCACTGCCAGCAATTTTTGAAAATTCATTGTTTGGTATATTAGAAATAACATTAATGTCTTAAATTCTAACGCAGGTTTACACGTTTTATTATATCGTAGGCTAAACATTTCTAAAATTTTTGTTTTTATAATAATATTCTCTACCTTTGCCTAAAATGTCGGAATTTGTGCCGACTCAAACCAAATGGCGATGACCTACTGTCGACGCCGCAACAGAATACGATATGACACGAGAAGAATTCAAAGATATAGCCCCCTTTGACGACTCTGAAGTTAAAGAGAATATAGCACAGCTGGTAAAAGAGCCTGGATTTAAGCACGCCGTTACCTACGCTATGCCGATGATTGATTATTCTACGTTTGCTGAACAGCTACTTAAAATCGAATCAAAGGAATCGTTCCAGCGCGAAATAATAGTTCCATTCCTTGATATGCTCGCTTCGAAAACGTCGGACGGTGTCACTCTCGACGGAACAGAAAATTGCCCCAAAAGCCAACAATTCACATACATATCAAACCACCGCGACATTGTGCTCGATGCCTCATTTCTATACTCTTCGTTAGTGCGCGAGGGGTATCCCTCAGGCGAAGTTGCATTGGGCGACAATCTGTTGATATTCGACTGGATTGAGCGTTTGGTGAAGCTCAACAAAGGGCTAATCGTGAAACGCAACTTGCGTATGATTGAGGCCTTCCAAGCCGCAAAACAACTCTCGGCTTACATTCACTATTGCATTAGCGAGAAGAAAGAGTCGGTGTGGATTGCGCAACATGAAGGTCGTGCAAAAGATTCAAACGATGTCACTCAAGCGAGCCTAATAAAAATGCTCGCTCTTGCCAACGCCGACAATGTCGTTGACAGCCTTATGGAGATTAACATTTGCCCAGTCACTATCTCATACGAATATGACCCAAATGACTATCTGAAAGCTACTGAATTTTTGCAGAAGCACAAAAACCCAGAGTTTTCAAAGTCGCAGAACGACGACCTGCTGAGCATGGAAACCGGCTTGCTCGGCAAGAAAGGACGTATTCACTACCATTTATCCGGCTCAATCAATCCAATCCTCGAAGGCTTACGCGACATCTCAGATAAAAACCAGCTATTCAACGAAATATGTAGCGCAATTGACCGTCAGATTCACCTTGGATATGAGCTTTATCCTGGCAACTACATCAGCTACGACCGCCTAAACTCAACCACTCGCTTTGCCGATAAATACACAAGTGAAGAGTCAGAAAAATTCGACCGATACGTTGAAGGTCAGTTGGATAAGGTACGCCTTACTGATGTCACCGACGACGACCGTCAATATATGCGCCAAATGATTCTTACGATGTATGCCAACCCATTGGTCAACAAGTATCAAGCAATGGGTAAAGAGATTTGATTATGAGGTTTACTCTAATAGCTTTTTTTGTAATTCTAATACTCGATTTGTTGATATGGCTGTATCTTCATAGAGCCATAAATCGACGCGCCGAATCGTTGCGCTTACGCAAAATATTAATCATAGCTAACATCACAATCTCAGCAATAGCCATTTGCGCCTTAATTTCATTCCCAATCATAGGCCTAAGTGGCGACTCCGACAAATCGTTTTTGGTTGTAATGTGGATGCTATGGGTGTCGCTACTATTCACCATACCACAATGCGTAATCATACTGTTCGATTTGATTGGCGCGATCCCCTTAATTTTCAAAAAGAGACGGCTCGAGCCTGTAACGATAGCTGGTGCATTCATTGCAATCGCCGTTGTAGGGTGTATAATCTGGGGAACATTCATCAACCGCTATTCCATTCAAGTCAAAGAGGTTGACGTAGAAATCGAAGGATTGCCAGAAAGTTTCGACGGCTATACAATTGCACAGATTTCCGACCTTCACGTAGGCAGCTATGGTGGCGACACAACATTTGTGGCTCGCATTGTAGAGCGCATCAACAGCCTACAGCCCGACATCGTTATTTTCACTGGCGACTTAGTCAACCGCCACGCATCTGAAGCTGAGCCATTTATGCCTGCGTTGAGTCAACTCAGCGGACGCGACGGGCAATATGCAATTTTAGGCAATCACGACTATGCCGACTACTACTACCCTCGCGACTCTATCAACCTCAAACGTGCTGATTTATTGCGTCTTAAATCGATGTACGCGTCAAGTCCTATTATGCTGCTCGACGACCGCCACCACATAATCCACCGTGGCAACGATTCAATAGCCCTCATCGGTGTTGAAAATATTGGAATGGGGCGCTTCCCTAACTATGGCTCTTTGGAGAAGGCTTATCCTTCGGTCAGTGACAATGTGGTTAAAATCCTACTGTCGCACGACCCTGCACACTGGTCACATAGTATAGCCGACCAGCCGCAACAAAACATAGCACTCACACTATCGGGGCATACACACGCAATGCAAACTGTACTATTAGGTTGGACCCCTGCAATATGGCATACTCCTACCCCATCTGGGCTATACACCGATAGCTTTGGACGCCACCTGTACGTCAATATCGGCATCGGAACTGTAGGCACCCCAATGCGTATTGGAGCCACCCCTGAAATAACCCTTTTACGCCTGCAAGCTAAATAGGTTATTGGGCGCAGCGCATCGACTCTGAATTCATTCGCACATTTCTTCACGTATATTTTACACGCAAATTCTTATGACCAACGCACACGTAATAGCGTCAAATCTGCAAATACCTCTCAGCAGCGTCGAAGCCGTCATCGAGCTTCTCGAAAGTGGCGCAACTATCCCATTTATAAGCCGTTATCGCAAAGAAGTCACTGGGTCGCTTGACGAAGTCGCTATTTTTGAAATACAGCGCCAAGCAAAAATGCTTGACGAATTGGAAGCTCGCAAACAATATATTCTCAAGACTATCGACGAGCAAGGAAAACTCACCGACGAGCTACGTCAGCAAATTGAGAGCACCTACGAAACGACCATTCTCGAAGACTTATATCTCCCATATAAGCCCAAACGCCGCACTCGCGCACAAATAGCACGAGAACGTGGGCTTGAGCCACTTGCCGAGCTGTTGATGAGTCATCGTCGCACATTCAACGACAGCGACGTCAAGCAATATTTAAGCGACGACGTGCCAACAATTGATGATGCAATAGCTGGCGCATCCGACATAATTGCCGAGCGAGTCAACGAATCGTCGCGAGTGCGAAGCTATGTGCGCAACGTATATCGCAACAACGCATCCATTTCCGTAGCTCCACCCAAAGGGAAAGAGAGCGAGGCTGCAAACTACCGCAACTATTTCAATTTCACTGGGCGACTTAATCGTCTACAATCACACCAAGTGCTCGCCATTATGCGCGGAATCAACGAGGGGCTTTTGAAATCCGATTTATCAGTCAACGAGGATTACACCCTTGAGCATATCAATCGCTGGTATTTGCGCCGTGACGGCAGTAGCAGAGTCGCTGAAATACTCCGCGAAGCTATCCGCGACAGCTTCCGCCGCCTTATTCGTCCGTCGATTGAGAATGAAATAATGGCTGAAGCAAAAGAGCGAGCCGACGATGCTGCTATCAAAAATTTCGCAACAAACTTACGCCAACTCCTTATGGCTGCGCCTCTTGGCTCGAAGCGAATATTGGCGATTGACCCTGGATTTCGCACTGGATGCAAGGTAGTGTGCCTCGATGCCAATGGCAACCTGCTGCACAACGAAGTTATATATCC
This sequence comes from Muribaculaceae bacterium, assembly GCA_017629835.1. Classification (GTDB taxonomy): domain Bacteria; phylum Bacteroidota; class Bacteroidia; order Bacteroidales; family Muribaculaceae; genus JAGBWK01. The sequence goes on from JAGBWK010000040.1 coordinate 6,854, forward strand.
TACACCACCTCGCAGCGACATCAAAGGGGCTGCACGCAAAATATCCAATCTCGTCGAAGCCTACGATATTGATGCAATATCGCTCGGCAACGGCACCGCAAGCCGAGAGACCGAACGATTCCTAAAATCGGTATTCCTGCCACCCCACGTTGAAGTATTTGTGGTAAATGAGAATGGTGCATCGGTTTATTCTGCATCGAAAATTGCTCGCGATGAATTCCCGCAATACGACGTAACGGTGCGTGGAGCCGTATCAATCGGTCGCCGACTCATGGACCCATTGGCCGAGCTTGTGAAAATCGATCCTAAATCGATTGGTGTAGGTCAATATCAGCACGACGTAGACCAACGCAAACTCAAAGAATCGCTCGACGCAACAGTCGAAGCATGCGTCAACCTTGTAGGCGTAGACATCAACACTGCATCGCCACAACTACTCAGCTATGTGGCTGGTATCGGCGAATCTATGGCAGCAAACATTGTGGCATATCGCAAAGAGAATGGCGATTTTCTCCACCGTGAAGACTTGCTGAATGTACCACGTTTCGGGGCAAAAGCATTCCAACAATCTGCTGGATTCTTGCGTATTCCTACATCCGACAATGTGCTCGACAACACCGCTGTGCATCCCGAAAGCTATCATATAGTCAAAGCAATGGCAAAAGATGAAGGCGTAAGCATCGATCAGCTTGTCAAACAAACCGACCGACTCAAAGCCATTGACCTCAGCAAATATGTAACCGATAGCGTTGGGTTACCAACACTGAACGACATCGTCAAAGAGCTCGAAAAGCCGGGGCGCGACCCACGCGAGAAAGCAAAAATATTTGAATTCGACGAAAATATTCGCGAAATTACCGACATACAAATAGGCATGGAGCTGCCTGGCATCGTCAACAACATCACCGACTTCGGTGCGTTTGTCGACATAGGTATTCATGAGAGCGGACTTGTGCATATCTCACAAATTGCTGACCGACGCATCAACCACCCCTCCGAAGTGCTCAGCATCAATCAGCACGTCAAGGTGCGCGTCATCGATGTCGACACCGAGCGTCGCCGCATCTCCCTCACCCTCAAACCACTCCCCCAATAATCCTATACGGAATCAGATCAACGAGTTGCAGCAATTTCCCCATAGCGTTGCTGCAACTCGCTGCTTTATGTCATAAATGATTGCTTAATTTGGGATGCGGTGGAAGGTTGCGTCGCGGAGATTTATGTGAGGGACGCCTTCTGCCGAAAGTTCTCGCACATAGCGTTCACGACGGCGCTTGTTCATGTCGGCAGTGAGCAAAATAGTGTCGGCATTACACATCGCAGCAAGCTCTACAACATCGCCCTTAAACGCTTTATTAGCAATGCAATAGTCGGTATGCTGATGAAAAGCGCTGGGGGAATTTGCCATTTTCATTGTCAACCCGCCAAAATCAATTACGCCAGTATTTGCACCCAATTCGCCCAAGCGGAAATCAATCGTTTCAACATTGGCTGCAGCAAGGTAGGCGCCGTTTATTTCAACAAATTGCACTGAATCAGCTGCTTCGTTTATGGAGCGGTCGTTGCTAACCACGGTCACGTTAGGACCTGAACGAAAAACGATAAACGTGTTATGCAGATTTCGTGTGATGAAAAGTTCATTGGCAGGGAGTAGCGGCGTTGTCAAGAAGTAAGCTGCGACTGTTAACGCTATGGTCAATGTAGAGGCTACGGTATAGAACGCCCGACGGCGTATCACCCAAGCAAACAGCAGTGCCACAGCGAGATACATAGGCACCAACAGCCATGGCGAAAAATATATTTCGTCCCAAACCAAGCCATTGCCGATTGAGATTGTTGCAATCGCATCAACAATCCACGAAAACCAACCAAATAGCACGTTCAGAGCCTCAGCAAGCCAGCTGGCACCAACGCCCATTGCCGTCAAAATGGTCAATAGGCTGCCACCACAAATCATAATTGGCAGAACAGCCACAGCTACAATATTGGCTGGGAGAAAGAGCCACGGCAAACGATGAAAATGCCACGCCGACAGCGGCATAGTGCCAATCGTAGCCGAAATAGTGACCATAACTACTCCCATTATACGCCACAATGTGCGACGGCGTTGACTGACCGGATTCAACTGATTTGCCATTAAAATAATTGAAAGCGTGGCAACAAACGAGAGTTGAAAACCTACCCGATACAGCGATAATGGGCTGAACAACAATATTAGAATGGCGGCTAAGCATAAGAAATTGAGCGACGAACGTGGACGACGCATCAATATAGCAATGATTACCGCCGAAGCCATAATGGCTGAGCGCATCACCGATGCCGACATTCCAGTCATCACAACGAACAGCCAAACGCCAACAAGCACCGCAATCCAGCGACATCTGTACCAACCAGCCATTGCCAATGGTAAAAACAAAAATCCAAGTATCGAGGCTATTATTGCAAGGTGGGCACCGCTCAACGCCAACAAATGGGCGACGCCCGCAATAGCATAGTTATCGCGCTGACCCACACTCGAGTCGTCGCCAGTGAGAATTGCCGCCATAAAACTGGCAGTAGCTTCGTCAAGTCCTGAACGGAATATAACGTCGACCACGTCGTCACGCCACCCCATAATGGTGTATATGGGATTCTCTGAATGGCCAACAACCTGCAACGAATCGCGCGGAACGTAGCACAGCATCGATACGCCCTGTGCATAATACACCCCTTGCATATCATCCTGCAATGGAAGGTCGGTCTCTTGAATGGGCAACGAATAAGTGCCAACGAATTTCACCACGTCGCCAGGGGCTAAATCAGGCGTAAAGAATGGCATTCGAGCACGAATAACAAACGAATTGGTCGGCTCGTAATTTTCACCAACACACACGCTGTCGATTCTGATTTTTGCCACTTGATGATCGTTGGATAGTTCCGCCTCGGCAACTACGCCGCAAAGATGAGTATCCTTAGCTATGGGAGATAAAAATTGCATCGGAGCAGAGAGCCACGATGCGCCACACCCAATCAATATCGCCACCGACAACACCAACAAGCGAATGCGACGCATAAGCAGCAACCCGACGCACAATACAACAATCGCTATCATCGGCCATAAGTGCACGAGATAGCGTTGAAGTAATATGCCAACTACAACACCAATTAGCGTTGTTAGTAGGGGTATCACATAATTAACTTGCCGTGATTTTGGATTTAGCGATTCCATATCAACCATGCTTCAAATGCCTGCAGCAGAAGCATTTCCAATCCATTTTTAACCTCTGCGCCACGTTCCTGCGCCTTGCGCATAAACAGTGTCACGTCGGGGTTATAGAGCAAATCATAACATAAATGCTCAGGCGTGATGCAATCGTAAGGAATATCGGGGCACTCCTCGGTGTGAGGATACATACCCAAGGGAGTTGTGTTGACAATTACCAAATTTTGTGCCATAACCTCTGGCGTGAGTTCCTCGTAGGTGAGCATACCTTCGCGTTTTGTGCGCGAAACAAAAGTCGTGGCCACTCCAAGATTTTGCAAGGCATATTCAACCGCCTTTGCAGCGCCACCCGTGCCGAGAATCAACGCTCGACAACGCTTTTCGTTGAGCATTGGAGCTATTGAATCAGAGAAACCGACAACGTCGGAATTGTAGCCGACGAACGTAGGATTGCCTCCTTTTGTTCGCTCGATTTTAATCACGTTCACAGCTCCGATTTGTTCCGCAACTGGGTCAATTGCAGTGAGATATGGTATTACCTGTTGCTTATATGGAATAGTCACATTTAAGCCACTCAACATGGGATATTGACTGACAATTTCCATAAAGTCGCCAATATCGGGAATTTCAAAATTAAGATAACGAGCAGAAATATTTTCAGCGTCGAACTTGCGGTTGAAATAATCCTGCGAAAACGAATGTCCTAAGGGAAAACCTATGAGTCCGTAGATTTTTTCGTTGTCGAAATGCATAATCTATAATTCTTTATCGGCATCAGCAAACCCAATACAGAGCCCACCTAACCTTTATTCCTTTTGTATCTATTTTATTCGCCGCAAATATAATGAAATATTTTGATTGCAAAGAAATTTACCCCCAATTACTTAATCGAAAAAATATAAAGCCCAAACGCCATAACCAGTACTTTTTTGCCTTTTCTAACTCCATAAATCAGTCAATTTATGTTAATTTGCAATGTGGCAGATTTTAACGCTACTATTCTGGGATTATACAATGCAAAAATGTAAATTTGCAGTAATTGAATATCTATGGATTAACCGAATCATTGTGAATGAAACTTTTCTAATATGGAAAATTCTTGGATATAACATTATTACAAAACAAATAACTTACAAACCAATCATACGATTATGGCAGACGAATCTGTATCTCCAGCTGGCACTGGTGGATGTTTAATCATTATTGCTATTGTACTTTTTTTTAGTGCTTACTCATTTGATTTTAGCTTTATTTGGATAATATGTGCAATTTTAATATTTATAATAGGGATTATTCTAATCGTTCCAGATCCAAAGAATTCGAATTCTGAACATGAATCGAATCACAACACCAATACTGACTCTGAGCAACAATCGGAATTTGAAAAATTCCTACCTGCAGCAAAAGAGGCAGCTAACAATCTGTATCAACACATTTGCAGGATGAATCATAGCGAAAAGATTCGCGCCGTACTTGCAGAGAAAATAAATATTACCAATGAAGATGAAGGAGGCAAAGATTTCTCGGTTGATAACGATGAAAATCGACTATATACCAACTTAGACAATCGAGTTGCTTTTTCCGCAATCAATGACGTACAAAAATGCTACGAACATTTAGGTCATGGTGTAAATTTAAGATCCATAGAATCTCTCCCAGTTGCAATATTCTTCACGCAAATAGTTGTACCCGATAAAGTCTATCTATGGGAATTTTACAACGGAAATGAAATTTATTCTATTGCAGAAGAATCATACGAGTGTGCAAAAAAATATTACAGACCTCATTTCGACAAAGATAAATTCTTACTTGTAGAAGCACTGCGCGATACCGATGCTGAGCAAGATTTGGTCGACAAATATGTCGTTTTGCTTTATCGTTTTGCAATGACTATTGCGAACGCCGACAAGAATATCGATGAGACCGAAAAACAATGGTTAGCCAATATCCTTAAGTTCAACGACACTACATCGTCAAACGACAACGAATCAACTGAAAAGAATGAGAATGCTCTTGATGACCTCAACACTCTAATTGGCTTGACATCAGTAAAGTCTGAAGTTCAAAACATTTACAATCTCATTAAAGTTCAAAAGATTAGAGAAGCCAGTGGGCTTAAAGCTCCCGATATTTCGTACCACTGTGTATTTACTGGAAATCCTGGCACAGGCAAAACGACCGTTGCACGTTTGGTCGCTCAAATTTATCAGAATTTAGGCATACTTAAAAAGGGGCAACTGATTGAAACTGACCGTTCTGGGCTCGTTGCCGAATATGTAGGTCAAACAGCCGTTAAAACCAACAAAATCATTGATTCGGCTCTCGACGGTGTTCTATTTATCGACGAAGCATATTCATTGATACAAGGTGGCAACAACGATTATGGCATGGAAGCTGTTGCTACGCTGCTCAAGAGAATGGAGGATGACCGCGACCGCTTAGTTGTTATTCTTGCTGGCTACTCCGATGAAATGAAACAATTTATTAATTCTAATCCGGGTCTTCAATCAAGATTCAATCGTTACATTAATTTTGAAGACTACAATGTTGACGAATTAATGTCGATATTCTGTTTCAATCTCCAAAAATACGACTATGTAATGACCGCTGAAGGGCGTGCTCATCTTCAAAAAGTTTTAGACGAGGCTGTGGCACATAAAGATGAAAACTTTGGCAATGCTCGTTACGTAAGAAATCTCTTTGAAAAGACATTAGAAAAGCAAGCCCAACGACTTGCCTTTGCCCCCTCATTGACCAATGACGACCTAAAAGAGATTACTGCCGATGACATCCCCAACCTACAACAATCATAACCAATCCCAACACCGCGGACTCTCTTGTAAATCTGCGTGAATTAAATATTATGATAGGCGACTTAAGTCTCTTAGTCAACCTATAAATCTTAGTCAACCAAAGGTGGGTTGGGGAGGTTTTTTGGAGGGTAAGGAAAAATATTTTTGGGGATTGGTTATTGTTATCGGAAGATTTTTGTAACTTTGTGACTACATTGGCAAATTCGATGTATCATAGAGATTTGTGACCAAATGTCTGTACAAACAATACTTTAGATTTGTGATCAAATTTCTATACAAACCATACTGAGATTTGTGATCAAATATCTACTTACGAGACGACTCTCAATATCTACTTACGGACCACTACCCTAATTACTTGATTCAAGATGAAATATATAGGTGCTCACGTATCAACCGAAAAAGGTGTCAGTCAGGCTCCTTTGAATGCTCATAATATTGGCGCTCGCGCATTTGCTTTGTTCACTCGCAATCCGTCGCGGTGGCAATCGAAGCCTATCTCCGACAAAGAGGCTGAATTGTTTCGCCAACGCTGTGCCGAATTTGGTTTTGGTCCAGAGCATATTCTGCCCCACGACAGCTACCTCATCAATCTCGGCGCTCCCGACCCTGAGAAGTTGGCACTTTCGCGCGAAGCATTTCTCGACGAGTTACACCGCTGCGAGCAACTTGGCTTGACGATGCTCAATTTCCACCCTGGCTCACACTTGAATCTTGTTGACCCCGACAAGTGTCTGTCGACCATTGCCGAGTCAATCAATATGGCTCTCGACCAAACAACTGGGGTGAAAGCTGTAATTGAATCGACCGCAGGACAGGGGTCAAACCTTGGACACAAGTTTGAACAAATTGCTGCGATAATCGACCAAGTAGAGGACAAGTCGCGCATCGGCGTGTGCGTCGACACATGTCACTCGTTTTCAGCAGGCTACGACCTTGTCACTCCCGAAGGCTACGAACACACTTGGGCTGAATTCGACCGCATCATAGGGCTGAACTATCTCAGCGGTCTACACCTCAACGACTCAAAACGTGGCATCGGCTCTCGCATCGACCGCCACGAGTCGCTCGGGCAAGGCACTCTTGGCGAAGGGTTCTTCCGTATGCTTATGGCCGACCCTCGTATGGACAACATACCATTGATTCTCGAAACGCCCAACACCGACCTTTGGGCAGACGAAATTAAATGGCTCTATCAGCAGGTTTAACTCAACGGACAATATCTGAAAGCAGAACTATTAAAAGTCGAACTATAAATTGAAGCACTTTCAATCCTCCTACATAATCCTCCACATAGAATAATACTTAAAACTTCACCATAAATATGTTAAACAAACCCGATTTAAGTTTCTGGAAACTTTGGAACCTCAGCTTCGGTTTCTTCGGAGTACAGATTGCTTATGCATTACAAAGTTCGCAGGTCAGCCGTATTTTTTCGACGATCGGCGCTGACCCACATCAGTTAAGTTACTTCTGGATACTCCCTCCATTAATGGGATTCCTCGTACAGCCAATCATCGGCTCGGCAAGCGACCGCACATGGAATCGCTTCGGTCGACGTCTCCCCTATCTAATCGTTGGCGCATTGGTTGCTATCATCGTGATGTGCTTCCTCCCCAACGCTGGTAGCCTTGGGCTTACAGTATCAATGGCTATATTCTTCGGCCTATTCTGCTTGATGCTCCTCGACACATCAATCAACATGGCAATGCAGCCATTCAAGATGCTCGTGGGCGACTTCGTGAACGAAAAACAGAAAGGCACAGCATACGCAATTCAGAGTTTCCTCTGCAATGCAGGCTCATTCGTAGGCTATCTCGCACCATTTATTCTCGCACTCTTCTTGAGCAAAACAGCCCCCGAAGGCGAAGTGCCTCCAACTGTAACGTTTGCATTCTATCTCGGCGCAGCAATATTGTTGCTTTGCGTCATCTACACCTTCTGGAAGGTGAAAGAAATGCCCCCAAAAGAATATGCACTCTACAATGGCGCACCCGAAAAGCAAGAGAACACAGGCAATATGTTCAAACAGATGTTAGGAGCGTTGAAAACTGCGCCTAAGGTGTTCTGGACAATTGGCCTTGTGCAGTTCTTCTGCTGGAGCGGCTTCCTATTCTTGTGGACATATTCAACCGACGCTATTGCCGGACATATTTTCGACGCACCCGTAGTCGATAAAGTGACAGGCGTGAGCATCGACGGCAAAACATATAGCGACAAATACCTGTTTGCCGACGACAACCTCGTAATCGACGACGGCCGCTTGACAATCAAAGAGATTGTAATCGACGGACAAGCTATGACTCCCAATATCGTAGTCAACAATGCTGGCGACACAATCATCCGCGGTGGACAAATCGTTTACGCTAATGGTGTTCCCACAGTGAAACCGGGCGAAACATTCGCTGTTGCTGGCGATAAAGTTGTAGTCAGCAACGCTGACGCTGCACAGAGCGAATTTGTTATCGAAAACGAAGCTCGCACAGTGACAACATTATCAACAATCACTGCCGATAACAAGCTTATGACAGCCCACATCGCAGTCAATAAGAATGGCACTTGGGAAACTGAGCAAGTAGCTGAACTTCCCGCTGCTTCAGCCGCAGAAATCAAAGCAGAAGTAGCTCCAGTGCTCAACGCACAATCAGTTGAATATCAAGATGCAGGCGACTGGAATGGCGTGCTCTTCGCAATTCAGGCAGTATTTGCTCTCATCTGGGCTTCGGTACTCCCCAAATTTAAGAATCGCCGCCTTGGCTACTCAATCAGCTTGTTTATCGGTGCATTCGGTTTCATCTCAGTATGGTTCTTCAAGTCGAAATTTGCATTGTTCGGCTACGAAATACCCTTAGCATCACTCTCATACGGACTTATGGGTTGCGGCTGGGCAGCTATGTTGGCAATGCCATTCACTATTCTGACCAATGCATTATCGGGTCAGAACATCGGCACATACCTCGGCCTATTCAACTGCACAATCTGCTTACCACAGATTATTGCCGGTATATTGGGCGGTCTCATCCTCGGCTTGTTCCCCGAATCGGCAAATGGCACACCTCAAACAGTGTTTATGGTAGTGCTTGCAGGCGTATTGATGCTTATCGGAGCAATTGCAGTGTGGATTATCAAAGAAACTTCAGGCTCAGCACAGCAGCAAGCTAAGGCAGAATAATCAGCTACTATTCGGAAATTCTTTATTTGAGAAAAATCAGAGTTTAAGAATTTCACAAACATAGCAAAACCGCAATGATGAATATTTGTCATTGCGGTTTTTATTTGCTACCTTTGTGAACAACAAACTTCGTACGTTTGTAATATATGACGCAAACGTTAATTATATTATACACACAACATTATTAATCATGAAAAAAGTTGCACTAATCACAGGCATTACAGGTCAAGACGGCTCCTATCTTGCCGAATTCCTCATTGAAAAAGGTTATGAAGTACACGGCATAATCCGCCGCTCATCGTCGTTCAATACGGGACGTATTGAGCACCTGTATTTGGATGAGTGGGTACGCGATATGAAGAATTCACGTCTTGTCAACCTCCATTGGGGCGATATGACCGACTCAAGTTCGTTAGTTCGCATCATTCAGCTTGTGCAACCCGATGAAATATACAATCTTGCAGCTCAAAGCCACGTAAAAGTGTCGTTCGACGTGCCTGAATTCACAGCCGAAGCTGATGCTATCGGCACACTGCGTCTGCTCGAAGCTGTTCGCATCCTCGGTTTTGAAAAGAAAACCAAAATATATCAAGCATCTACATCAGAGCTCTTCGGCAAGGTAATGGAAGTTCCACAAAAAGAAACTACACCATTCTACCCACGCTCGCCCTATGGTGTTGCTAAGCAATATGGCTTCTGGATAACAAAAAACTATCGCGAAAGCTACGGTATGTTTGCCGTAAACGGCATTCTGTTCAATCACGAAAGCGAACGCCGTGGCGAAAACTTCGTTACTCGCAAAATCACTATTGCAGCAGCTCGCATTGCGCAAGGATTCCAAGACAAACTCTATCTCGGCAACTTAGATGCACGCCGCGACTGGGGTTATGCTAAGGACTACGTAGAATGTATGTGGATGATTCTTCAGCACGAAACTCCTGAAGACTTTGTTATCGCAACAGGCGAAATGCACACCGTTCGCGAATTTGCTACACTCGCATTCCACCACGTAGGCATCGAATTGCGTTGGGAAGGGGAAGGCGTCAACGAAAAGGGTATCGACATTGCCACTGGCAAAGTCCTCGTAGAGGTTGACCCCAAATATTTCCGCCCAGCCGAAGTAGAGCAACTTCTCGGCGACCCAACCAAAGCAAAAACATTGCTTGGCTGGAATCCAAAGAAAACCTCATTTGAGGAATTGGTGAGAATTATGGCTGAGCACGATATGAAATTCGTGCGCAAGCTATATCTCCGTTCAAAAATGGAAGAATAATAGCGCAATATTCATCCAACCCAATAATACAGGTTGAGCAACCGATTTGGTCAAAAAAAATCAGACAAAATCTATTAATATAAATAATGGAAAAAGATTCCAAAATCTACGTAGCTGGTCATCGCGGAATGGTCGGTTCTGCAATAGTGAGAGAGTTGAAGCGTCAAGGCTACAACAACATCATCACTCGCACGCATGCCGAGCTCGACTTATGTCGACAAGATCAAGTGGAAGCTTTCTTTGAGCAAGAAAAGCCAGAATACGTGTTTCTCGCAGCGGCAAAAGTTGGGGGCATCGTAGCCAATCAGAGCGCATTGGCCGACTTTATGTACGACAATATGATGCTTGAAATGAACGTAATCCACGCTGCATGGGTCAACGGTTGCAAGAAGCTCGAATTTCTCGGCTCGTCGTGCATCTATCCTCGCATGGCTCCACAACCAATGACCGAATCATGCTTGCTGACATCGTCGCTTGAGCCTACCAACGAAGCCTACGCCTTAGCTAAGATTTCTGGATTGAAATATTGCGAATATCTCAACCGACAATATGGCACCGACTTTATTTCGGTAATGCCTACCAACCTATACGGGCCAAACGACAACTATCATCCCGAACATTCCCACGTACTGCCAGCCCTCATTCGCCGCTTCCACGAAGCAAAAGTGGCAGGAGCTAAGAGCGTGACTTGCTGGGGCGATGGCAGCCCACTGCGTGAGTTCCTTTATGTCGACGACCTCGCCAACCTGTGCGTATTCTTAATGAATAATTATTCAGGCAACGAGACGGTAAACGCTGGCACAGGCAAAGAGCTGTCGATAAAAGAGTTGACCGAACTTGTAGCTAAAGTTGTTGGCTATGAGGGAGAGATACTTTGGGACACTACTCGCCCCAATGGCACTCCCCGCAAGCTGCTTGACGTGAGCAAAAGTCGCAACCTCGGTTGGGTCTACAAGACAGAGCTTGAGGAGGGCATCCGCCTATCGTACGACGATTTCCTCAACAATCCGATGCGAGCCGAGCGATAAAATTATTAGAATCAAATCAACAAAAATAAGTTAAACTAATTTTTTGTTAGCTCACGTTTGTGTATATTTGCACATAATTAAATAAAGTAATCAGGTTAAAACTTAAAAACAAATAACACCATGGCAAAACCTTATGTAGTCGGTATCGATATAGGCGGTACCAACACCGTATTCGGAATCGTCGATGCCCGCGGCGTCGTAATTGCAAGTTCTTCAATCAAAACTCAGAAACATAGCAAAATTGAAGACTATATCGACGAGTTGCACACAGAGCTATCACGTCTTATCGAGGCTAACGATGCAGTCGACAAGATTCATGGTATCGGCATTGGTGCACCCAACGCAAACTACTATTCAGGCTCAATTGAAGTCAACGTAAATCTCCCTTGGCCAGCTCCAATACCATTGGCAAAACTCGTCAGCGATAAATTCGGTATTCCTGTAACAATAACCAACGATGCGAATGCAGCAGCTATCGGCGAAATGACCTATGGCGCAGCTCGTGGAATCAAAGATTTCATCATGATTACACTCGGCACAGGCGTTGGCTCTGGTATTGTTATCAACGGACAAATGGTTTATGGTCACGACGGCTTTGCAGGTGAGCTTGGCCACGTGTGTATGAAGCGCCACAATGGCCGCCTTTGCGGTTGCGGACGCACTGGTTGCCTTGAAGCATATTGTTCAGCAACAGGCGTTGCACGCACAGCTCGTGAATTCCTTGAAATTCGCACTGAGCCTTCACGTTTGCGTGAAATCGAAATTGATTCAATCACCTCTAAAGACGTTTACGACGCTGCTATTGCTGGCGATAAACTTGCAAAAGATATATTTGAATTCACAGGCACAATCCTTGGCGAAGCGCTTGCTGACTTCACTTCATTCTCTGCACCTGAGGCATTTATACTCTTCGGTGGACTCGCTAAGAGTGGCGAATTGCTAATGAAACCGCTCCGCGAATCGTTCGAAAAGAATGTTATGTCAACTTGGAAAGGCAAAGTGAAAATTCTGCTTTCAGAGCTCAAAGAAGCTGACGCTGCTGTGCTCGGTGCCAGCGCACTCGGTTGGGAAGCAAAATAAGCCACTGACAAACTGCTTAACACCAAATAGAAATCGGATGCTTGCGATTTGCTTGCATCCGATTTCTTTATCGTTATTAATTGGGGATTTCGATCGTGAGTCCGTCGTAGGCTGTGTGCACACCTTCGGGTAGCTGTGGCTCAACTTCGGCGTGGAGACCATAATCGTGCGACATGTGGATAAGATAGGCAACTCGCGGCTTAATCGCTCTTATTGCAGCAAGCGCATCGCTTAAACTCATGTGAGAGAAATGCTCTTTATGGCGCAAAGCGTTTATTACAAGCGTATCAACACCTCTAACCGCCTCAATCGTTTCATCGGGAATAACCTTTGCGTCGGTGATATAAGCAAGGTTGCCAATGCGAAATCCGAGAATATCAAGTTGAAAGTGTTTTACCGGCAAGGGCAAGATTTCAATGCCGTCGATATCGAACGACTGCATCTGTGAGATGATGTGATTATTGAACGTAGGTGCGCCCGGGTATGGATGCTCGATGTAGCAATATGGGACAATCATTCGCAAATTGCGGTCGACATCCTCACGGCAATATACATCAAAGCCATTCTCTCCACAATAAGGGCGTAGGTCATCGATACCGCCGACGTGATCATAATGATAATGAGTAATCAACAGTGCTCTTAGCTCAGGCGAACCAACCGACAGAATCTGTTGACGGAAATCGGGGCCACAGTCGATGAGCAGATTCTTGCCACCAACGGAAAGAAGTGCAGATGAACGCAGTCGATGGTCGCGAGGGTCGTCGGACTTGCACACATTGCAGCTACAACCGATTGTCGGTACGCCTGTCGATGTTCCAGTGCCAAGGAAAGTGAGTTTCATATCAATATTGTTTTGCTACTCGTTGACTGCATTGAGCATTTGTAATTACTATAGTCGGAACGTAGCAAGTCGTCCATCCTCAAAAATGAGATATGCGCCATTGTCGAACGACCAGCGTTCGAAATATGAGCTACCATTGTGGGTTTTCTTGACATCACGTGGGGAGCCAAGCGAAAGCCGGCACTCATCGGTGGTCATACCTTGAGCCACACGAGTAGCAACGATGTTAGCCCAAACAGCATCGCTAATATCGGGATAACGCATACGAGGGTCGTTGAACGCAAACAGCACATCGAAATTACGAGTATCGCTGCGAGCGTTGCCCGTTGTCATAACCACTGACGCTATAGTGCCGTCAGCTTCTTCAAATTCAACCCTCAAAGGATAGGTCGAATTGCCTGGATATACGCCACGTATTGTCACAGGAACGTATCGCTTGCCCATTGCTATTGGCTGAGCGTCAGCATCAACTCGCAAATTTGTCATCAAATAGTAGCGATTACCACGAAGCATTGAATCGGCATAAGCAATGAGTTGCAAGTCGATTGTGAAGGGCACCTCTACCCTATTATCTGCCGAATTCAAGCGCGAAAGCGGCATTTCTACTATATATCGAAGAGGAATGGCGGCATCGTCGGCGCTGCCAAATTCTATGATAGTGACCGAATCGCCAGTTATCGAGACATCCTCTGCAACTCCCCTATATACAATAGTGTCGCCAGGGCTAACGGAAGGTTCTGTTTCCAAAAGCAACGACAAGCGACTGTCGGTTACGAGCAATCGGTCGCCCTCACGCCATTGAGAAAATAGTCGTGGAAACAGGCGCGAAGCAAATTCATTTTCAGCCGAAACCACAACATTCTGCTTACGCACATCCTTTTCAGTGATTTTGGGTGTGCTCTCAATGCCTGTGAAACACCCAACAGGGAGCATCATGGCAACTACGATAGCGAATATGGCGAATGGTTGCAAACGCATCAGTCAGTAATAGGCGTCAGATTGAGATTCTTAAATATGAACGAATAAATGTCGGTATATTCATCGATTACCTTTGCGATAGGTTTTCCACCGCCATGGCCAGCATTTGAGTCGATGCGAATGAGCTTAGGCGCATCGCCTGTATCAGCAGCTTGGAGAGCTGCGGCATACTTAAACGAGTGAGCTGGGACAACACGGTCGTCGTGGTCGGCAGTAGTAACAAGTATCGCGGGATATTCTACTCCACTTTGAATATTATGAACTGGGGAGTAGTCAATCAGATATTTAGCCATTTCGGGAGAGTCGGCAGTGGTGCCATAATCTGAAGCCCAGTTCCAGCCTATGGTGAACAAATGATAGCGTAGCATATCTTGAACACCAACTTGAGGAATAGCCACAGCAAACAAATCGGGACGCATATTGACGCATGCTGCAACGAGCAAACCGCCATTGCTACCACCCTCAATCACGAGTTTGTCGGCGTTGGTATAACCCTTTTCGATAAGGTATTCAGCCGCTGCGATGAAATCATTGAACACGTTGAGCTTGTTCATCTTTGTGCCAGCCTCATGCCATTGGTCGCCATATTCTGAGCCACCACGAAGGTTTGCTTCGGCATAGATGCCACCATTTTCGAGCCACAACAAGCGATTGGGCGAGAATCTTGGAGTAAGAGCGATGTTGAAGCCGCCATAGCCGTAAAGGCTTGTTGGATTAGTTCCGTCCAACTCAACATCCTTCTTGCGAGTGATGAACATGTGCACCATTGTTCCGTCGGCCGACGGATAGAACACCTCTTCAGTGATATAATCATCGGGGTTGAAGCCATTAACTTCGGCCTGCTCGAAGAGTGTACTTTCGCCTGTAGCGAGGTCGAATTTGTAGTGACGCCAAGGAGAAAGATACGACATTACATTATAATAAACCTCATCGTGACGAGAATCGGAAGAGATGCTGATGCTGCCTGGTCCTTCGAGAGCAAGCTCGCCAAGGCGCACACCGTTGAGGTCGAATACGACAACGTGGTCCGAAGCATCTTGGCTATACGTTACAAGCATTTTATCGGCAGCAAAGTTGACATTGGTCAGCACTGCATTTTCATTTTCAGGGATAAGTTCTTTCCAATTCTTTCGAGAAGGATTTTTGACGGGCGCAACCATTAAGCGATACTTAGGTGCGTCAATCGACGTAGTAAAGTAGATTTTATCATCGCGCACATCCTGAATATTGATGATTACGTCCTGAGTTGGCTCCATTACAATCCATTCCGAAGCAGGATTTCGAAGGTCTTTAATCTTAATCGAAGAACCGAAACCATTGCCACTACCCATTAAGAAGAAATAGTGGCCACCATGAGGCACGTAGGCAGAGTGGAAATGCAAAGGATGCTCTGGGTCGGTAAAAAACAGAGTATCTTCCGACTGAGGAGTGCCTATTTTATGATAGTAGATGCGATGATTTTCGTTGGCATTTGAGAATTCTTTGCCGTCGACTGGCTTATCGTATGCGCTGTAGAAAAATCCGTCGCCATACCATTCTGCGCCTGTAAATTTAGCCCATTCAATATGGTCGTCGAGCTGCTTGCCTGTGGCAGTGTCGAGAACATATATCTCAGTCCAGTCAGAACCACTGCGAGAGATTGTGTATGCAGTGTACTTGCCGTCGGGCGACATCGACACTCCAGTCAGAGCCACTGTACCGTCGTCGGAGAGCTTATTGGGATTGAGGAAAACCTCAGCTTCGCCACCCAACGAATCAGTGCGATATAGTATCGACTGATTTTCAAGGCCTGAATTTTCGTAAAAGTAGTATTTACCGTCATTTTCCTTCGACGGAAGCCCTCGCTTTACAAAATTCTGAAATGAAGCGATGCGTTTGCGCAGATTGTCGCGATATGGTATCTTCGACAGATAACCGTTGGTCACCTCACGCTCAGCTTCAACCCATGCCAAAGTTTCGGCTGATGTGTCATTCTCAAGGGGACGATATGGGTCGGGCACTTCGATGCCAAAATAATTGTCGATTGTATCTGATGTTGGCGCAGAGGGATATGTGATTTTCCCAGAGTTGCATCCAGTTGAGAGTGCTACTGTAAGAGTGAGACTCATTGCTGCTGAGAGGGTTAAAAAGGATTTCATTATGATGATTATTATTCGTTTGCTATGTTGTAGATATTATTCGCATCCTTCTGTAGCTTCAACCACTTTATAGGGTGACGCTTCATAGTCGAACTGACCCGAAGAGAGGGTTTCGTAGATTTGCAAGCACGCTAAAGCATCGAGCGAAGCGTATGCCTTCTGCGCTTCAGTGAGCGTTTCGGCTTCCCAGTTTGTCAAGCGCTGACTTTTGGAAATTCTTTTGCCGAAAACGATTGCATAGACTTTCTGCAGTGAATTGTCGGCTATCTTATAATCTTTAACGTAGGATTGGAGCTCAAGTACGTTTGCTGGGTTGAATTCGCAGATTGCCGACAGTTGATGAATGTCGTCCTTAATCGATAGCCCTATTTTAAGGATATCGGGATTTTCAAACAGTTCGACCATTTCGGGAGTAAACCCTGTGCGATGAAGTCGAAACAGGAAACATTCATCTTTGGTAGCCACTTGAAGTAATGCTACTTTATGGGGGCGCCCTTTTCGAAACGAAGGACGAGTTTCGGTGTCAAAACCAAGAATGGTTTGGTGTTTGAGATAACGTACGGCAGCGCGACAATCAATGGGATTGTTGATTATAATAGCGCGACCGGTATATTCAGCTGCTGGCAGCTCTGCTATCTGTTCCTTAGTTATGGCAAGCATTGACATATATGTTGCTTGATAATTTTCTGTTTTATTATACAAAGATACGCAATTCGCAGCAAGTTTCAAACGATTAGTCGTTTCGCAAGGTAATTCGACCGTCGGGGGTCAACCCTACCTTCCCTGCATCGGCAAGTTTTCGAATTGCTTTTATTACTTTATCGGCTTTCGCTCCAATCGATTTAACCACCTCATCGACAGTTAATTCCCGTTGAGCAACCGACAGATTACGCAGCACTATCGTTTCAATATCGGCAGCGACAATTTGCTCAGCCTGAGGGTTGCGATTTCGGCTACGACACACATCACATTTGCCACACGGTGCAGCTGGCTCTTCGCCAAAATAGCGTAGCATAGTGTTGACGCGGCAATCATCGTCGGCAAAAGCGAAGCGCTTCATTGCTTCGATGCGCTGCTCCATACGTCGGCGACGGTCGTCGTAAACAGCTATCGGTATTAACACATGCTGAGGCTCTTCGCGCGATGTGGTGTAGAATATGAACGAAGCATTCTTTTTAGGCACATAGTGAAGCACATTCAGACGCGTGAGCAACAACAACGCCTCGTAGACGGTCTGTTCAGTATAGTCGAGCGATGAAGCGATTAGCGATTCATTGATATGCTGATAGTCGGCAAAAATGCCAGTAGTTGAACGCAGGATGAATTGTAACACTCGCTCTGGCTCTTTTGCGAGTTGAAGCGAATACAACTCATCGCGCTTCATTATCATCATAATGCGCGAGCGGAACGA
This sequence comes from Muribaculaceae bacterium, assembly GCA_017629835.1. Lineage (GTDB taxonomy): Bacteria > Bacteroidota > Bacteroidia > Bacteroidales > Muribaculaceae > JAGBWK01. The sequence goes on from JAGBWK010000040.1 coordinate 24,790, forward strand.
CATCTCATCGTTGTACTCAATGTAACCAGCCTGCGTGAGAATCATCAGCGAATTGTGAACGATCGCTGGCATAAACTTAAATCGGGTGCAGAAAAGTTGAAGGTTAAACTCAAACACTTGATTAAAACCTTCGCCAACTGGCAGCTCAAAGAAATTGCCAACTGATTCATAGACACGACGAATGGTTTCACGCGGCGGGAACGAGTCGTTTAGTCGACGAGTCAGCAACCCCTTATCAGCATTTGATGCGAGAAGCACAGCAAAGGATTGAAGCCCGTCGCGACCTGCACGCCCGGCTTCTTGATAATATTCTTCGAGCGAGGATGGCAAATCGTAGTGAATCACCACTCTCACATCGGGTTTGTCGATACCCATACCGAAGGCATTTGTTGCGACTATGACGCGCGTAGAGCCCTCTTTCCAACGGTTTTGTCGTTCATCCTTATCCTGAGTATGCAACCCAGCATGATAGAAATCGGCCGAAATACCCTCTCGGCGGAGAATGTCGGCAATCTGTCGGGTGCGAGCACGTGAACGTACATAGACAATAGCTGTTCCGGGCACTCGGCTTAGGATGTTGACAATCTCACCCTCTTTATAGTCGCTATAGCGGACTACATAGGAAATATTATCGCGGCTAAAACTAAGTTTGTGAATAGCCGGATTCTGCATTTCGAGTTTGGCTGCAATGTCGCTGATAACCTCAGGTGTGGCAGAAGCGGTCAGTGCCAATATCGGAATGCCGGGAAAATGCTTACGTAATATGGGTATCTTCAGATATGACGGACGGAAATCGTAGCCCCATTGCGAAATGCAGTGAGCCTCATCGACCACAATCAGACGGATGTCGAAAAAGCGGGCTTCGTCGATGAATGATTTCGACTGCAAGCGTTCAGGCGACACATATAGCAAACGAGTTTTGCCAAGCCGACAACGGTCGAGGGCCAAATTCACTTCGCGGCGAGTCAGTCCTGAATGTATAAACACCGCCCGAATATCTCTGTCGCGGAGATTGTCGACTTGGTCCTTCATCAATGATATCAGCGGAGTGACCACTACGGTCAATCCGTCGGACAACATTGCTGGCACTTGGTAAGTGATTGATTTACCGCCACCTGTAGGGAGCAATCCTATAGTGTCATGACCCGATGCTACCGACCTTATAATCTCAAGTTGTGCCGGACGAAACGTGTCGTAACCCCAATATTGATTGAGTACCGACAGGAAATCGGAGTCGGAATAAGGATGCATGGCAATTATCTCATGCGAATCTCCTTGATGAGAAGCTGAAGCTGCGAAGGAGCATTTCGATGCTTATTTTCCTCAATCGTATAGACTATATCGAATGATTCGCCTGCATGTATGCGCTCATAATATTCGGCAAGATTGAACGCAATGCCATTGAACACTTTGCCCGAAGTGTCGTCGACCAATTCGAGCTTGATATGCTCGAGTTTGCGCCCCACGAGTTTGCTGGTTCCGAAATCAGTAACGCCACGAGTGCAGAACACAGGCTTTTGATTTCCAGGTCCAAAGGGATTAAATTTCTTCAACAAGCCAATCAAACGAGGAGTGATGTCGGCAAATGTCAGATATGTATCAATATCAATCTGAGGAGTCAACTGGCTCTTAGTGATATTCTCGGCAACATATTGCTCAAAGCGACGAGTAAATTCGGGGATATTTTCCTCCTTGAGTGAGAGACCGACAGCATAGGTATGACCGCCGAAATTCTCAAGCAAGTCGCGAGTTGTATCAATAGCTTTGTAGATATCGAAGCCCTGAACTGAGCGCGAAGAGCCTGTAGCAAGCCCATTTGATTGGGTCAACACGACCGCAGGCTTGTAGTAAAGCTCTGTCAAACGCGAAGCAACAATACCGATGATGCCGCGATGCCAGTTTTTGTTGTAGATGACAATAGCTTTCTTGTCGGAATGGCTTTCGTCGCGTTCAGCCAACAGAGCGCTCGCTTCGTCGGTGATGCGTTTGTCGAGTTCTTTGCGGTCCTTGTTGTATTGGTCGATTGCTTTGGCCTTTTCGTAAGCGTCGTTAGCATCACGAGCAACCAACAAATCGACAGCTTCTTGACCGCTTTGCATACGCCCTGAAGCATTTATGCGTGGGCCAATCTTGAAGATTACGTCAGAAATAGTAATTTCACGTCCCGACAAATTGCAAATGCGGATAATGGCACGCAAACCCATATTGGGATTTGAATTCAATCGACGCAAGCCATGATAACTCATGATGCGGTTTTCACCTGTCATGGGCACAATGTCGGCAGCAATGCTGACAGCGACAAGGTCGAGCATAGCTTGGAGGTCGGCTTGATCAATGCCATTAGAAATAGCAAATGCCTGCATAAACTTATAGCCTACACCACATCCTGAAAGGTCGTGGTAGGGATAAGTTGAGTCCTCAAGTTTGGGATTGAGAATAGCAGCTGCTGGAGGGAGTTCATCATCAGGCACGTGGTGGTCGCAAATAATAAAGTCAATGCCCAAAGTTTTGGCATACTTTATCTCTTCAATGGCCTTAATCCCACAGTCGAGAATGATGACGAGTTTCACACCCTGTTGTGCAAATTCGTCGATAACACGTTCAGATATTCCATAGCCGTCGTCATCGCGGGTTGGAATATAATAATCAATACTGGAGTAAAAATTCTGGAGATATTTGTAGACCAATGCTACGGCAGTAGTGCCGTCAACGTCATAGTCGCCATACACCATTATCTTCTCCTTGCTACCCATGGCTTTATTAAGCCGTCTAACAGCGAGATCCATTTGTGGCATCAGGAACGGATCCAGAAGGTCGTTTAGCGAGGGATTAAAGAATCGCTCAGCATCTTCTACGCCTTCCACACCACGTTGCACCAGCAGCTCACATACTGCCGGAGTGTCGGAGTAGCAATGAGCCAGCTCCTCGACTGATTTTTGTTGTTCGGATGTTAGGGGTAAGTAATTCCATTTACTTATCATTTATGTTGTTTTTTTATTATCAAGGTCGGTCCGGGATTGAGCCCGGAAGGCTAAACACGACTTTTTCTTATCGTGTTAATGCCCATTTTTTTGGATTGCGTCAACCAATTACATTTGCGACAACGCAACACTATACACTGAAACCCGATGAATCCGCTCTGCCTTGGGCAGCGGCGGAAACCGCGGGGAGAGTTTAATAAATTGGCATTGAGAGAGTTGAGGAACTGTCTATTCGTCCTCCGATGCCGTATCTGTTTAGATTATGCAAATTTATAAAAAATTCCCGAAAAATAGAATACTATTAAACTTATTTAGCAATTCTTTTTTCGGGAATATTTTTTCGACTTCTATAATGGTCGACTCACTATGTCGTCGCCACTACTCAGAATGTCGCGGCAAATACCTCTATCGAATTCGATTAGGCTTGCTGCTTAACGAGAACATCCATGTGTGGATATGGGAAGTTGATGCCATGCGACGGAAGCTCTGTATAAATGCGTTCGTTATAATCGTGATAAACGCCCCAATAATCCTTCGAGAGCACCCATGCACGTACTTCAAGGTCGACGCTGCTTGAGCCCAACGAGCTAACCAATACCACTGGTTCAGCGATTACGCTAACCTTAAGCGCTGTTTGAGTATTTTTGCCGCCGTCTAATTTTGCCATAGCAGCGCGAACTTTCTTGCCACCAAACACTTTCTTGATGAGTCCACGACGTGGTTTTTCTTCTACTTCAACCTCTTCCTGAGCTGCTGACTCTTTCGATTTGCGATATTCATCGTTGTAAACGCCGTCGCCGTCGATATCTTCGCTCCAAATGATGCGTTCATCGTTGGCAAACATACCAAGGATAGCTTTACGAGCAGCTTCAACATTATCACCATAAGAGATTGATACATTCCAAGATATACGACGCACGTCCTCGCGCGACCAGTTGTTAATGCTTGATGTTGACAAGCCACCATTAGGAATCATTATCGCCTTATTGTCGGGAGTTGCAATGAGTGTGTGGAAAATCTGAATTTCGCGCACGATACCACCAAAGCCTTGAGCTTCGATATAGTCGCCCACTTTATAAGGTTTGAGGAGCAAAATGAGCACTCCACCTGCAAAGTTCTGCAATGTGCCGCTCAATGCCATACCAATGGCAACACCGGCAGAGGCAAACAATGCAAGGAACGAGCTTGTTTCGATTCCGACAATTCCTATCACAGTGACTATCAAGATGAAGTACAATACTATCTTAACAAAACTGAGAACGAAAGTCGACAACGAATGGTCGACATTGCGACGCACGAGAATGGTTGCAATCATCTTATACAAACGCTTAATCACGAACTTACCGAGATAGAACACGGCAATCGCGATAGCGAGGTCGATTGCGAACGAAACAATACGACCAGAAAAGTCAGAGATAAGGTCACTAAACGAAGAATCGCGCAATGCAGCTAATCCTTCACGAAAGCCCGGAGTAGATGAAGCCACCGAGTCGGTGGGGGCAGCAGTAGGTGCAAGCACCTGTGTTAAATCCATTTGCAATAGTTTCATATTGATATTTAAAATTGGTATATTATTATATTCTAGATTGGCAAAATTCTATTTGAATTAACTATTATTCGAATAGCGCCGACACTACATCGGTATGCCAACTCAATTCGTTGTAGTTTTGTTTTATTGTGTCGGCGGGCTCCATAATCAAATGTGTCGAAAGTCCGGAATATAAGTCAGAATCAATCTTGAGGGTCGAAAAGATTTCCGGAGTTGCAGCCTTATAAACTACCGTACGGTCAAACACCTCAATCCAACGGTCGAGCAGCGATTGGTCAATAGAGCGCTTCTCTACGCATTGGCGAAAGTCGTAATAATAGCATGGTCTATCGGTCGTATAGCGTTGAATGCCTGCATCACTATTTATTTTGCGCTGATACGCATATACTTCGCGCGTCAACGACGCTAACTCATCAAGCATAGGCGTGTAAACCACAGCCAACGCGCAAGTGCGGTCATCGGCTGTGCGAGCGTCGTAAAATTGGAATACATCTTGGACAGCCCCAACAACGTCGGCGTTTCGAAGCATCAGATGCTTCAACGATATATCGTAGGGCATACCGTCGGCATGAAGCAAAGTCGGACTTGCCACAATAAGCGGTGCAGCTTTGCGCAATTCATACATAACCTCAATTGTCGACATATAACAGCAATCGAAATAGATGTAATCAAACCCCTCACCTTCGAGCACTCTCGCCATAGCGGTAACGTTGGTTTTCAACACTCCCCCTTCGTCGGATTTAATACCGTCCTCCCCGAATGAGCGACGAACAATGCGCTCGATGCCATTTTGAAGCCACCCAGAGCCATGGCTCCAGAACACAAGCCCATACTTTTCAGCAGGGGCAAAATGCTTGAAGTCGTCAATCACTTGCTCCATGCGCGACACGCTTGACGAGCTTTCAGCCGTATCGTAAACTTTCAGCGTTTTAATGCCCCCTTCAACCGTAATTTCCTTAAGTTCTGCAGCAGATTTTCGTGCATGATGATAGACGATTAGGCGTGAATTGCCTAAATCGCCAGCAATTGCAGCTCGCTGCATCTCCTCGAGGTCGGCAGCATCGTAAACCTTATCATTCTCATTCGTAAGATAACCAAGCGAATTATTGGCCGACATATACACTAACACTGACCGAGGAGCTTGCTCGGGCACTGGCGGCATTGGCGGCTCCTGCGAATTGCCTCCGCAAGAAACAAGCATAAACACCAATTGAAATACTAATATTTGGAGCAGTTGTTTCATATTACTACGCAAACATCCTGACGAACGACGGACGTTCATCAGATACACACATTGCAAAGTTACTGCTTTTTGCGATATTAGTCCCGCTTCTGCGCCTACATTAACATTTTTTGTGGCAAAATCTTCAGTAATTCAAACTTTGTGCAATCGCGATTCTTTACAACAAAACAAATTCAGGGCAATTGCATTCGCAATCATTCATCTGTGGAGCAGTCCCACAAGCCAAGGTCGGTACAATTGCCACAATACAGTGCTTCAATTGATTCAATAAAGTAGGAAAATTCTTGTGTTTGATACGACACAACTTTGACAACCTCACGTTTTATGGCTGTCAATACCGGTTTCATGTCCTGAGGAGTGATTTCAGTAACAACATCAGAGATTACAGATAAAAGTTTCATGATATTAGATTTATAATCTGAACGTCGGCATTTGTCGAAAAGTTCATCTTTTTTCACTAAATTTGCAGTTCGATTTCAAAATCTATCAAGCGTCACCCACCTAATGACAACAAACGACATAAATTTCGATGCTTGGGACCGCGAACATCTGTGGCATCCCTACACCTCAACAATCAACCCATTACCAACCTACAAGGTAGTATCAGCCGAAGGAGCCAAAATAAAGCTCGCCGACGGCCGCGAGTTGATTGAGGGTATGTCGTCGTGGTGGTGCGTAATTCATGGCTACAACAATCCCACTATCAATGAAGCGATAGCCTCACAGACCGCCAAAATGTCGCACGTGATGTTTGGCGGACTCACCCATGACCCTGCGATAAAATTAGGCAAAGCCTTGCTTGAGATAGCACCAAAGTCGATGCACAACATTTTTTATGCCGACTCTGGCTCAGTAGCCGTAGAGGTGGCCATGAAAATGGCTGTTCAAGCTGCAATATCACGCAGTGGCGACCATAAAAAGAGCAATTTTGTCACCATTCGCAATGGCTATCATGGCGACACATGGAACGCCATGAGCGTATGCGACCCCGTCACAGGTATGCATGGCGCATTCGGACCAGCACTCCCGATTAGATATTTCGTGCCGCAACCACGCTCACGATTCGACGGTGAATGGAACTCCGAAGAAATCAAACCACTCGAACAACTTCTCGATGAGCATGCCGACGAGATAGCTGCATTAATTCTCGAGCCGATAGTGCAAGGCGCTGGCGGAATGTGGTTTTATCATCCTCAATATCTCGTTGAAGCCCGTCGCTTATGCAATAAATATGGCATCTATCTGATATTCGACGAAATAGCCACAGGATTTTGGCGCACTGGTCGCTGCTTTGCATGGGAATGGGCTGGCGTAGAGCCCGACATTATGACCGTAGGCAAGGGTCTGACCGCTGGATATATGACTATGAGTGCCGTATTGACCACACGCGAGGTTGCCGACACGATTTCAAAAGGGGAAGCTGGGGTTATGATGCATGGACCCACGTTTATGGCGAATCCATTGGCTTGCGCTGTGGCTTGTGCGTCGCTAAAGCTACTTAGCGAACAAGATATGGCATCACGCATTAGCCATATCAACAAGATAATACGCGAAGAATTGAGAGCTGCCGAAGGACTGCCAACAATAAACGACGTGCGCTCAATCGGTGCAATTGGCGTAATCGAAATGAAAGAGCCTGTCGATGTCGGAGCATTTCAAAAACAGTGCGTAGAACGTGGCATTTGGGTGCGTCCTTTTGGGCGAAACGTCTACTTTATGCCTCCATACGTAATTTCCGACGACGACCTCCGCACACTCATCCGTCAAACAATCGAAATAATACGCTGACATGCCATTCGAGCAACCAATAGACAGAAACGGATTGAGATTCTACGAAAGAGTTGAACGTGAGCTTGAACAGCTACGCCAATCGTCGAATTATCGTGAGATACCCCACGATAAAACAATCGTTGACAGCCATTTAATCGATTTTACTTCAAACGATTACCTTGGAATTGCACGGCGAAGCGACTGGCAAGAAGATTTCCTATCTACTTGCAACACACAAGAACTGCTGATGACATCGGCTGCGTCGCGACTACTTGCCGACAATCAAACGGCCTATCAACAACTGGAAAAATTGCTCGCCGAATTATACGGACGTCCCGCATTGCTGTTCAATAGCGGTTACCATGCCAACACAGGAATAATCAGCGCATTAGCCGACAATCGAACACTGATACTTGCCGACAAATTGGTGCACGCAAGCATCATTGACGGAATTATGCTTTCAAAAGCAAAATTTGCACGCTTCCGCCACAATGATATTCAACATCTTGAGCGTTTAATCGAGAAAGAAAGCAGCAATTTTGAAACGATTATGGTCGTTGTTGAAAGCGTTTATAGTATGAACGGAGACTGTGCGCCAATAGATTGCTTGATAGATATTAAGCACGCAAATCCTAAAGTAATACTTTATGTCGACGAAGCACACGCTTTTGGATGCGAAGGTCCAGCAGGATTAGGGCTTTGTGCTGCCTCAAAATCCCCGTCTGAAATCGACGTAATCGTAGGCACGTTAGGCAAAGCCGCAGCTTCGCAAGGCGCATTTACAATCACAAATTTCGCTATAAATCAATATCTTACTAACCGTAGTCGTAGCCTAATATTCTCCACAGCAATACCACCCATATCTGCAAAATGGAGCAAATACGTTATTGAACGAATGGTTGCAATGGACTCCGAGCGACAACACCTTCATGCGCTCGCAAAGGTAATGAACAACGGACTATCAAGCATCAACAATTCGCCTTGCTCAACCACTGCTATACATCCATTTATAGTTGGAAATTCGAGCGATACTTTAACGCTATCGGCAGCACTAAAAACCGACGGAATTAAAGTTTTACCAATACGAACACCCACCGTACCGCCAAACACCGAACGACTACGCTTCTCGTTAAGCGCCGCACATACAATCGACTATGTTACGTCGGCCATTGAATCCCTCAAACACCACTACCTCGCCCTAAACAGTCCAGAACACAAATGAAGCAGGCTTTTACAAAACAAACCCAAAGCAAAACGCTCATTATGCTATTTGCTGGTTGGGGTATGGACGCCAAAACTCTTTCGCAAGTCGGGC
>JAGBWK010000005.1 GCA_017629835.1 Muribaculaceae bacterium
AACTTACCTTTGTTTACAATACCACTTGTTGGGTCAACTGAAAAATCGCGGTGATGCATTTCATAGATTACAGCATCAGTAATATTCTTCAATTCAGGACCTTTGTCTTCCGACCAACCTTCGGGATTGGTAGTTTCTACATCCAAGATAGCTGCACGCATACCGTTTGTGCCAACAGCCTTTGCCCATACACCCGGAGTTTCAGCAAGCCACTTGCCGTCATACTTAACTTTGAAAGTATAGAATTTACCGACATTCTCGCGCGAAATAGAAGCACGCCAAACGCCGTTGTCACCTTTACTCATCATAATTGTTTCCAACGCTTCTGAATCCTTGTCGGTTGGATAGATATTGAGCTCAACTTCGTCGGCTTTGGGCGACCACAATGCAAAATCAACTGAATTGTCAGTTATTACCATTTCGAGGTCCTCACCGTCGTAAGTAGGCCACGAAAGATAGTTGGTGCGATTACCATTACACCCACATAACATCATGCTGAAAGCCATAGCTCCGGCACACATTGTTTTAAGTTTAAAATTCATTATTAAATATATTAGATTGTAAGTAAATTTCGATATAAATCCTGACGCATTCAATCCGTAGAAATATTCCAGATCAAATAATCGTATGATATAATAATGTGCTATAGAGAACAATTAGCAAACTCCCAAACAACTACAATTATTTGAGCATTATGCGCTTAGTCCAATTATCACATTTTACTATATAGAATCCTTTGGGCAATTCTACTTTTTGCGGTGCTGATTTCACAACTACCGACTTAATCAACTGACCAGTGATTGAGAAAATCTCGAATTTCACAGGCTCAGTAGTTGGATTGAACAGTTCAATCACATCACCTTCGGGATTTACACGCACCGAAGGCTGCGCCTCAATTGTCCGCCCCTCATTTACGGGGTGACTATCAACAGCACAAACAGCGATAGGGGAGACCACTACCGACAAAGCAATTATAATATTTAAAACTAATCTTTTCAATATTACAATCAGTTACCGACACAATTGTCGTAATCAATACGCAAAGTTAGTCAATAAATCTCAATTTCACAATACCAGAATTTCATTACAAATCATAAATATCACAAATTAAAAGTATAAAACCACAGATTTCCGCCAATCAACGCTGATATATTGTTGGATATCAACTAAATCACTGCCTATAATCTATGAAAATCTGCTATAAATTGTTTTATGATTTATGATTACGCAGTTTAACGAGTAATCAGATTGCTGCGCTATTTTGCCATTTCGAAAAAAATTTCTACCTTTGCAGTTCAATTAGACAAAAGGTTATAATTGGCATCGTTAACTCTCCAACTCAGTCCAATTATACGACTAACATTTTAATCAGTACAAGGTTAATTTGATGGCCAAGACAAACAACGACGCCCTAAATATCGACTTATTTTTTGAAATTAGCTGGGAGGTTTGCAATAAGATAGGCGGCATATATACTGTTCTATCAACAAAGGCAAAAACCTTACAGGATCTATATAAGGACCAAGTTATATTCATTGGACCCGACGTATGGTCCGACGACAATCCATCGCCATATTTTATTCCGTCGCCACGACTTATGAAGCCGTGGGTTGACAACGCATCATTGCCACATGGCATCAAAGTGCGCGTAGGTAGGTGGAACGTACCCGGCAAGCCAATTGCAATACTCGTAAAGTTTGACTCAATGTATGCCGTAAAGGATGAACTCTACGGCAAAATGTGGCAACTTTATGGTGTTGATTCGCTTCATTCGTATGGCGATTACGATGAGGCTTGCGCATTTTCGCATGCAGCAGGCATCATCGTTGAAAGCATTTACAATTATCGCAAACTCAACGGCAAAAAGGTTATAGCACATTTCGACGAATGGACCACTGGTATGGGCCTACTATACACTAAGTGGAAACTACCCGAAGTGGCGACCATTTTTACTACACACGCCACAAGCATTGGTCGCAGTATCTGCGGCAACAATAAGCCTTTGTACGACTATCTCAAGGGATATAATGGCGACCAAATGGCTGCAGAGCTTAATATGCAGTCGAAACATTCGCTCGAAAAAGCTGCGGCACATGCTGCCGACTGCTTTACCACTGTAAGCGACGTAACTGCCCGAGAATGTGAACAATTGCTCGACAAAAAGCCAACGGTGGTAACGCCTAATGGTTTTGAAAAGAATTTTGTGCCTGCGAAGAAAGATTTCAACGACAAACGAGCTCTTGCCCGTCAACGCATACTCAACGTGGTAGAAGCTCTTACAGGCAAAAACTGGGGTGACGACACATTTATCGTTGCTACATCTGGACGTTGCGAATATCGCAACAAGGGTATCGACGTTTACCTCGACGCTCTTGCAGAACTTCGCTGCCGCACAAAATGTCATGTTCTTGCGCTTGTACTTGTGCCTGCATGGGTCAACACTGCTCGAGCTGACCTCCAAAATGCTATAACTCAAAAGTCCGACGAGGGATTAAGCAATCCGATAATAACTCATACGCTACATAACGAATCGCAAGATCCAATTTACAATCGCATACGTGGCTTAGGTTTTGAAAATTCAAAATTAGATGCTATGACTGTGGTATACGTGCCATGTTATCTCAATGGCAACGACGGAATCTTCGACACTGCTTATTACGACTTGCTTATCGGCCTTGATGCCACTGTATTCCCTTCATATTATGAACCATGGGGATACACTCCACTTGAAAGCGTCGCATTTGGTGTTCCTACGGTAACCACATCGCTATCAGGCTTTGGCCAGTGGGTGCTCAATGTGTCGAAAAACGATTTCAACGAGTCAGGAGTAAATGTTGTAGCTCGCAACGACTCCAACTACCACGAAGTTGTTGACGCTATAGCCAACTCGCTCGAAGACTTGCTACTAAAGAGCCCGGCAGAACGCGCTAAGATAGCAAAATCGGCGATGACAACTGCCAACAAAGCTGCGTGGTCGCACTTTATCAAATACTACATCGAAGCATTTGACAAGGCGCTAACAAATGCAGCCAATCGCAACAAAGAAAACAATAAGGCCTAAACAAATATAAGGCTAAATCATTATAGTATAAAACATCATCAAAATTATAAACAAATGAAACTTCAAGTTAGCAACTCGAATGTCCCCTCATGGCGCGACATGACAGTGCAATCAGAATTACCCTCAAAACTCAAACCCCTCGAAACTCTTGCTAAGAATCTTTGGTGGGTATGGAATAGCGAAGCAAAAGCCCTTTTCCGCGATCTAAACCCCGAACTATGGCGCACAACAGGTGAAAACCCAGTAATGGTACTTCAGCGTCTCAGATCTGAGCGTTTGAAAGAAATCCTCGCCGACAAAGAACTCTTGGAACGCATCAAAAACGTATATGCTAAATTCCAGGCATATATGAAGAAACCTATGCGCAAGGATGTTCCCTCTGTTTCATATTTCTCAATGGAATATGGTTTGTGCAACTGCCTCAAGATTTACTCTGGTGGTCTCGGAGTCCTCGCAGGTGACTACATAAAAGAAGCGTCCGACAGCTGTGTTGATATGACTGCTGTTGGTTTCCTCTATCGTTACGGCTATTTCACACAAACTCTTTCAGTTGACGGCCAACAAATAGCTAATTATGAGCCTCAAAACTTCAACGAACTTCCTATCGAACAGGTCGTTGACAAAAATGGCGCACCCGTAATCCTCGAAATTCCTTATCCCGGCCGCATAATCTACAGCCACATTTGGCGTGTTAACGTTGGTCGTATGAAACTTTATCTATTGGATACAGATTTCGATATGAACAGCGAATTTGACCGTTCAATCACTCACCAATTGTATGGTGGCGACTGGGAAAATCGTATCAAGCAGGAATATCTTCTCGGCATCGGTGGTATCCTTATGCTGAAGAAACTCGGCATCAAGACTCAGTTGTACCACTGCAACGAAGGTCACGCAGCATTGCTCAACCTCCAACGCCTTGTTGATTACGTACAAGAAGAGCACCTCGATTTCAATGTAGCACTTGAGATTGTTCGTGCTTCAAGCCTTTACACCGTACACACACCCGTACCCGCAGGTCACGACTACTTCGACGAAGGTTTGTTCGGCAAATATATGGGCGAATACCCCGCTAAACTCGGCATCAGCTGGAACGACCTTATGAATATGGGTCGCGAAAACCCCAACACCAACGAACGATTCTCTATGAGTGTATTTGCACTCAACACTTGCCAAGAAGCAAACGGCGTTAGCTGGCTCCACGGCGAAGTGTCAAAGAAAATGTTCGCAGGCATTTGGAAAGGCTACAACTGGGCTGAATCGCATGTTGGCTATGTTACCAATGGTGTTCACATGCCTACATGGGCTGCTTCAGAATGTAAAGAATTCTATGCTCAACACCTTGGCGAACAGGTATTCGAAAATCAAAGCGACCCAGAAGCATGGAAGGATATCTTCAGCGTATCTGACGAAGAATTGTGGAACCTGCGCATGACGCTCAAAAACAAGTTTATCAATTTCGTTAAACGCGATTTCAAAGCTAAGTGGCTTGCTAATCAAGGCGACCCCTCAGCTGTAATGAAAATCATCGACAAGATTAATCCTAATGCACTAATCATCGGTTTTGCTCGCCGTTTCGCAACCTACAAACGTGCACACCTTCTCTTCACCGACCTCGATCGTCTGGCTAAGATTGTCAACAACGATAAATTCCCCGTACAATTCGTATTCTCAGGTAAAGCTCACCCAGCCGACGGTGCTGGTCAAGGCCTTATCAAACGAATCATGGAAATCTCTCGTATGCCCCAGTTCCTTGGTAAGATTATCTTCCTTGAAGACTATAGCATGGTAGTTGCAAAACGTCTTGTAACTGGCGTTGACATTTGGCTTAACACTCCAACTCGTCCTCTTGAAGCATCTGGTACATCTGGCGAAAAAGCTGAAATGAACGGTGTGCTCAACTTCTCAGTACTTGACGGTTGGTGGTACGAAGGTTATCGTTTCGACGAAAAAGCTGGATGGGCTCTTACCGACAAACGCACATTCCAAGATCAAAGCCAGCAGGACAAACTCGACGCTGCTACTATCTACTCAATGCTTGAGAACGAAATCATTCCTCTCTACTTTGAGAAAAACTCAAAAGGCTACTCACCACGTTGGATTGACGCAATCAAGGGCTCAATTGGACATATCGCTCCTCACTTCACAATGAAACGTATGATTGATGACTACATCGCACGTTTCTACAACAAAGAGGCTGCTCGTTCGAAAGAACTTATTGCTAAAGATTATGCTCTCGCTAAAGAAATCGTTGCTTGGAAAGAGAGCGTAGCTGCAGCATGGGACGGCATCAAAGTGTTCGACATCGAAACTCCTGCCGACTGCAACAATTCTGTGACTGGCCGCAAATTTGATGTACGTGCTATTGTCGACACCAACGGCATTGGCCGCAACCTCGGACTTGAAATGGTAGTCTACAAGGTAGAAAATGGCGAAGAAAAATTCTGGAAAACTGAAGAATTTACAGTAACCAAAGAGGAAGGCAATGTGCTCACATACGACCTCAACATTACGATCAACGATTCAGGCGTATTCCGCGTGGGCTATCGTCTGTTCCCAAAACACGAATGTCTGCCTCACCGTATGGACTTCGCTTATACTCGTTGGATTTAATCGATTATTGCTCAGCACTATTCAGTGCATGAACATAAACAATACAACAAAAGAATGTGTGTCAATTTTGAGTTGGCACACATTCTCTTTTACATACAATCTATTATGGCGTAAGCTTTATGCTAATAGTTCCATTGGCACGCTATCATCCTAAGATTATCGTCGCCTATAGTTCTAAGGTCGGTAATCATATTATATCGACAATTCACATAAGCGAGAGCAGGGTTGAACGACACATCTAGCATATACAACTGATTATTATTGCACAACACCCGTTGCAGGAATGTTTGATTCGATAGAGTTAAGGTTGTCAAATCATTATATGAGCAGTCGACAAATAATAGTTGCGGACATTTCTCTACCGATAATGTAGTTAGGTCATTGTAAGAACAAACAAGGTCGAGCAAACCAGGATTATCGTTAACCGCTAAAGAGGTCATATTGTTATCGGAACAAATCAACGAGCGCAACGAAGGCAAATTGCCTATGTAGAGGGATGTAATCTCGTTGTCATCGACATTTAGATTTTCAAGGCTCTCAACGCCAGTAAGGATAATACCAGAGAGTTTGTTGTAACCGCAATACAGATTCTTTAGCGCAGTGCAACCACTAATTACAAGATTTTCAAGATGACAACCTTGGCAATTTAAGGTTTGCAACGTTTTTGAATTAGACACATTTAGTTCCACAAACAGATTGTTTGAACAATTGAGCGTCTTAAGATTCGATGTTCCCGTGATATTCAAATCGGTCAAACGATTACGGAAAATTCTCAATGAGGTCAGTGCTGGTAGATTATCTAACTCAATATTAGTCAACTTATTGCGGGATGCATCGAGCGAAACCAAGGCAATGTCACCAGCTACATTGATAGATGTTATCTCGTTTCGTGATACGTTGACGGCGGCTAATGACTTGAAGCCTGAAAGATCTAACTCTCCAGCCAACTTCTTATTACTCCAATCAATCTTGGTAACATGGCCATTTTCGATAGTCACACCACCCCACAACGCTGGGGAGTTCATATCAGTTATCCCAAGCGCTTCGGCATTCGTAGCCATTTTCGCCGCAGGCTGATTTAGGAACGCCTGCATTTGTTTCAATTCATTTCTATTAATTCCCTGAGCATAGACAGTCGTTGACACGAATGCCAATGCAATTAGTAATCCTGCATTTTTCATAAGACTAAGATGTTTAAAGATTTATTATCTAAACAAAAGCAATTATGGTTTTGTTTATCAACCCGATAATAAACTTGCCCTAAATTATGGCAAACAATTAGCCCCGAGATAACGTCAAAACAACGTATCTCAGGGCTTAATGCTTATGCAAATACTGATAGGAGAGTGGGATGCTTAAATCACACTCAAACGACTAAAAATCGGCCGTTTCGTTCGGAGCGAGAGAGATGTCGGCTGTACCGCCAGTAAATTCCACAGGGATAGATTCGTCGTTGATTTTTGAGCCTATAGTAGCTTCTTCAAACGATGAAGCGCTCTCTTCCCAGTTCTCAAAGCGTGTATATTGTCCCTTGAAACGGAGTTGTATATCCTTTACCTGACCATTACGGTGCTTAGCTATGATAAATAGAGCGAGATTTCTAATATCTTTGCCCTCACCATCTTGATCAGATTTAATATAGTATTCTGGTCGGTGGATAAAGCAAACAATGTCGGCGTCTTGCTCAATTGCTCCCGATTCACGAAGGTCAGAGAGCTGTGGTCTTTTTCCTTCTCGACCATCGCCACGGTTTTCTACTGAACGGTTAAGCTGTGAAAGAGCGACAATAGGAATATTCAGCTCTTTTGCTAATTGTTTCAAATTTCGAGAAATCATTGAAACTTCCTGCTCACGACTACCAAACTTCATTCCAGATGCATTCATCAGCTGCAAGTAGTCAATGATTATGAACTTAACCCCATGTTCACGCACTAATCGGCGAGCTTTGGTACGCAATTCAAAAATCGACAGAGAAGCAGTATCGTCAATGTAAAGTGGAGCACTATGCAACTGCTTGATTCGTGACATCAATTGGTCCCATTGACGATCACTCAAACGACCACTCTTGATTATCTCTGATTCCAATTCACAAGTATTGCAAATCAAACGGTTAACCAACTGAATGTTCGACATTTCAAGCGAGAACACAGCTACTGGTATATTGTAGTTAACAGCCATATTCTTAGCCATTGACAATACAAATGCTGTTTTACCCATTGCAGGACGAGCCGCAATGATTATCAAGTCGGAATTCTGCCAGCCTGAAGTTGTCTTATCCAATTCATGGAAGCCTGTTTCAAGACCGCTAAGACCTGTTGCACGGTTGGCTGCAGCTTGAATTTGTTCAATTGCTTGACGAACTACTGGGTCAATCTGAGTAAAATCTTTTTTGACATTTCGCTGTGAGATCTCAAACAGCTTGCCCTCAGCTTCTTGCATCAAATCGTCAACGTCGTTGCTCTCATCATAGGCCTTAGACTCAATAGTCGTTGCAAATGATATAAGTTCACGTGCAAGATATTTTTGAGCTATAATTCGGGCATGATATTCGACGTTGGCAGCTGAAGCAACACGAGAGGTCAGTTCCGAAATAAACACTGGGCCACCGACTTCTTCAAGTTGATTATTCAGACGCAGCTGCTCAGTCACAGTAAGCATATCAATCGGGCGCTGTGAAGCACCGAGCTGCTGAATTGCTTCATAAATCTTTTGATTCTCGGGCTCATAGAATGATTGAGGCGAAAGAATATCACATACTACTGTATATGCATCTTTCTCTAACATAATTGCGCCCAACACAGCCTCTTCGACATCCTTGTCGCGAGGTTGCATACGCCCTAATGTGTCTACAAGCGGTTTTTGCTCAGGTTTCTTTCGACGAGAGTCGTTTCTATTATTTATAAATTCCATTTCTTAATTCGTTTCTAACTACAAAGGTAATATTATATCCAATAAAACTCACCTTTATTTGAGATTAACTTATCAATATCTTTTCAACATTATGTTAATAGCAATGTAGAACGTTATATAAAACTATATAATCAGTTGGATGAGTTTGCTTTGAAATGTTTGTCAAGGAATTCCACTGCACGAGCTTGAACCTCAGGACCACACCAATGCGGCATAGGCCAAATCTCTGTTTCGAGATTTTCGGGAATGCCTGCTGCTTCCCACGCTATACGCATTGTTTCATACGCTGACTGAACTCCGGGTATTTTGAACAGTTTATCCGTTTCACCATTGATGAATAGGGTAGGCTTAGGTGCTGCAATCGAAGCCACATGCGGATGATCCATATAATATCTAATGGTTGGTAAGGTATTGGCGTATCCGCCATTCTCACGCCCATACTGCCATGAAAATTGGTTTTTAGTTGTAGTCATCCAACATATATTAATTGAAGCCTTGACTACATCAGATGCTGCTGATAGCATCCACGCTCTATATGCACCCATAGAGAACCCGCAACTTGCAATTCGCTCCGAATCCACTTCGGGAAGGGATGAAAACCATTCTGACAAATAGCTATCTTCAAATGTTGTTATGCCACTCATGCAATATCCGATTCCCATTAAATTGCCAGCAAATTCACTGAGTTTACGTTTGTCTTCACCCTCTTTGCGACCACGTTCACCCCAAAATAGGGCATCGCCGCAAACTACAGCATAACCTTGCTGAGCTAAATAATCGCCAAAATACTGGCCGCCATAACATTGCTCAGACCAACGATTAGCATCATTGACGATAAGCGTATCAGATTTATTATAGATTATATTTCCTTTACCCTTGTCGGACAATTCGGTTTTGATTATTGGCCGAATCATTTTTTCTTTACCAATCAGAAAATGTCCACCATGGTCATGGAATAAAACAACTCCGGGATGAGGCCCTTTACCATTGGGCACCAAGAGATAAACGTTAACTCTCGTCCAACCCGAAAGATTCAATTGCACTATCTTAGCGACATAGCCATTTCGCTGCTCCTCATATATAACCTCAGCGGCATAATCCGATGGTGAGGGTGGGGGCGTCATCATCGATTTGGTCAACACAACGCGTGCAGAATCACGCCATTGACTAAAATCTGAAAAACCAGCATTTTCCCACGCCATAGGATATGTCAGACGCGAGGTCATTGAATCAAGGAAGACAGGCATCTGTCGTTCTACTCCATAAGGAATATATTCTTGACAAACTGACTTAAATGAAATTAACAAAAGCGCTAATACAATAATTCTTGGTAATAGCACAATTGATTCACTAATATTTTTGCGATTTACAGCTTTCATGGTTGAAACAAATTTAATTAATCGCAAATTTACAAAACTATTTCCAATTATTCAGAGCAATACATAAAATAGAAAGGATATGCCGCTTTATTACTTATCGACATATCCTCTCTAATAATTAGTTTTGTAAGCCTATTGGCTTTAATATTTGAGTGGTGTGCTTTTACTCAAAAATATGTTTGAGTTTAGAGAACACTCGGCTTTTAACCTCAGGGGTAGGCTTAAGCGAGTTGTCATCCTTGATAGATTCAATTGCATCAACTACTGCTTTTGAGGGCTTTTCGGGGATATAAACCATAATGTTAATCAATTGATCGCCTGTGCCATAGCCGTCGGTCGAGGGCAATCCCTTACCACGAAGACGCAACACCTTGCCTGGTTGAGTTCCTGCAGCGATATTTAATCGTGCACGACCAGTTATTGTAGGCACCTCTACAGAGCCGCCAAGCATAGCTGTTGGCAAATCAAGCATAAGATTATATATCACATCGTTACCGTCCCTGATGAGTTCGCTATCTTTAATCTCTTCTATTACAACAAGAAGGTCGCCATTGATACCACCACGGCGAGGAGCGTTGCCTTTGCCTTGTACTGTAAGAATCATTCCGTCGCTAACTCCAGCAGGAATATTGATTGTCACAAGTTGCTCCTTTCGTTCAACACCTTCGCCTGAACAGTGGCTACATTTTTGAGTTATGGTTTTGCCTTCGCCACCACAAGTTGGACAAACCGATTGACTTTGCATTACGCCAAGTATGGTCTGCTGAGTGGTAGTGATAGTGCCAGTCCCATGACAAGATGAACAAGTTGTGAACGCTGTGCCATCCTTGGCGCCAGTGCCATTACATACATCACACTTAACTAATGTTGGGATTTTAAGCGTTTTTGATGTTCCTGTAGCTATTTCAGCAAGTGTTACTTTTACTTTAATACGTAAATCAGAGCCTTTACGAACAGGCTTGCGATGTTGTCCGCGAGTGCGACCTCCAGTTGCACCGCCCCATTGGCCGCCACTACGTCCTCCGAATATATCGCCAAATTGTTCGAATATATCTTCCATTGTAAAGCCGCCACCGAAACCGCCAAAGCCTCCAAAGCCTTGACCTCCGCCACCGAAACCTTGACCCATACTATGACCAAATTGGTCATATTTCTTACGCTTGTCAGCATCACTAAGCACTTCGTAAGCTTCAGCAGCTTCCATAAATTTTTCTTCGGCTGCTTTATCACCTGGATTTTTATCAGGATGATATTTTAATGCTAACTTACGATATGCTTTTTTGATTTCGTCGGCAGAAGCATTCTTGTCAACGCCAAGCACTTCGTAATAATCTCTTTTTGTTGCCATAATTATAATTTATGGTATTTCTTATTGACCAACCACAACTTTAGCGTGGCGTATAACTTTATCATTTAGAATATATCCCTTCAACACTGTATCGATGACCTTGCCTTTGAGGCTCTCATCGCCAACTGGTACCATAGCAATAGCTTCATGGTAATCTACGTCGAAAGGTTGTTCGTTAGTTGGAATCTCTTTCACGCCATTCTGCTCAAGATATTTAACAAACTTCTTATATATCAGCTGCATACCTTCCTTTACAGCATCTGCATCAGATGTATCCTTAATTGCTGTTAATCCACGTTCAAAATCGTCGAGGATAGGGAGTAAGCCTTTCAATACTTGCTCAGCGGCATTACGCATCAATTCAGCTCTTTCACGCATCATACGTTTCTTGAAGTTGTCAAACTCCGCCATAAGGAAAAGATACTCTTTGTTTACTTTTTCGAGCTCTTCCTCCTTTTGCTGGAGCGCAGTTCTTAATGCTTCGAGTTCATCTACTTCTTCAACATTAGTTGTATCAGCTGATTCTTCAACAACGTCGTTTAGTGTTACGTCACTATCTATTGTTTGTTTAGCCTCTTCGATCTCAATCGATTTTTTGTTCTTTTTATCTCCCATTTTAATATAATAGAGTTTTCAGTTACTTTGTTTTGCGCTATTACACATAGCAAAAACATTGCCAAACATTATTGTTTAGCAATAAAATCTTATAAGTTTAACAAAATAATTGTAATAACGTTCAAATTATCAGAAGCGTCCAACGTAAAATTCAAGGTCGGGGAACGCATTAGCCACACGTGCTGACAGATTGTCACCTTCGCTAAATATACCAAATATAGCGGAGCCACTCCCTGACATTGCCACATACTCAGCACCCAATCCAATCATCAATTCCTTTGCATTTGCTATTTCGGGGAATTTAACCAAAACGCTTGCTTCAAAATCATTTTTTATTTCTTTCAGACTTGCAGGATTAGTAATATCAAAGCCTTCAATCGCGTTTTCAAGGGCTACATTGGGATATGCCGGTATAACTCCCGAATATGCTTCTTTAGTTGATACACAAGCCTTAGGTTTTACAATTGCGATATGTAATCCTGATAGTTCGATATCAATAGGGGAGAGTTCGGTCCCAATACCCTTAGCTATCATCGGTTTATTGTAAACGAAAAATGAGCAATCTGCGCCGAGCTCACCTGCAATAGCTGCTAATTTATCATCTGAAATATCCTTTGCAAACATATCTCTCAACGCAACCAATGTAAAAGCTGCATCTGAACTACCGCCTCCAAGTCCTGCGCCATCAGGTATAACTTTGTGAAGATATATATCAACTGGTGGTAATTCAACCTCCTGTGCGAGGCGATGATAAGCCTTCATCACAAGATTTTTCTCAGGGGGACAGTCAACTACACGCCCTGTGACAGACAAAGTTGTTTCCAAACCTTTTGCTGGAACTATTTCAAGTATATCAGACCACCCGACAGGAAGAAACACTGTTGAAATATCATGATATCCGTCAGGGCGACGATTTAATACGTTGAGCCCAAGATTTATCTTAGCGTTTGGAAATACGACCATTGTTCGAATTTATTTATAACCGATAAGCTGATACGAATTTTGATTCAATATGACAAAGGTAAGAATTTAGCTGTGGATACGCAAATTTGTGCTTTCTGCTATTTTTTTGTAAATTTGCATTGAAATTTCAACGACGTCTATGAAACATATCCGTAACTTCTGCATTATCGCTCATATCGACCACGGCAAATCAACTCTTGCCGACCGATTACTTGAATACACTAATACCATATCTCAAAAAGACTTGCAAGCGCAAGTACTTGACGATATGGAACTTGAGCGCGAGCGTGGCATCACAATCAAAAGCCATGCCATACAAATGCAGCATACTATCGACGGTGTCGAATACACGCTCAATCTTATTGACACTCCAGGACACGTTGACTTCTCCTATGAAGTGAGCCGCTCAATTGCTGCTTGCGAAGGCGCATTGCTCATCGTTGATGCATCGCAAGGTATTCAAGCTCAAACAATATCCAACCTATATATGGCTATTGACAACGACCTTGAGATTATACCTGTAATCAATAAGGTTGACCTTGATAGCGCAAAGCCCGATGAGGTTGAAGACCAAATAGTAGAATTACTTGGCTGCAAACGCGAAGAAATCATTCGCGCCAGTGGTAAAACTGGGATAGGCATTGAAGATATTCTACGAGCAATCGTAGAGCGCATCCCTGCTCCTGACGGAGACCCGGATGCTCCATTTCAAGCACTGATTTTCGACTCTGTATTCAACCCATTCCGCGGCATTATTGCATATTTCAAAATCGTTAATGGCTCTATTCGTA
Organism: Muribaculaceae bacterium; assembly: GCA_017629835.1. GTDB lineage: Bacteria > Bacteroidota > Bacteroidia > Bacteroidales > Muribaculaceae > JAGBWK01. The sequence goes on from JAGBWK010000005.1 coordinate 13,681, forward strand.
AAAACGACTTCGTTAAATTCGTTTCTACAGAAAAACAATATCATGCCGACGAAATTGGTGTTCTAAAGCTCGATATGTCGCCACGCAATGAGCTTTCGGCTGGAAATGTTGGATATATAATCTCTGGCATAAAAACATCACGCGAGGTGCGTGTGGGCGATACTATTACCCATGTTGACCGCCCCTGCGAATCAGCTATCGACGGTTTTGAAGAAGTAAAACCAATGGTGTTTGCTGGTGTTTATCCTATCGAAACTGAAGATTTTGAAAATCTGAGAGCATCGCTCGAAAAGCTGCAACTGAATGACGCGTCGCTAACATTCTCACCCGAATCATCAATGGCTTTGGGATTCGGATTCCGTTGCGGTTTTCTTGGGCTGCTACACATGGAGATTATCCAAGAGCGCCTTGGCAGAGAATTCGATATGGATGTTATCACAACTGTTCCAAACGTATCATACCGCGTATTCGACAAAAAAGGAGTTATGACTGAGGTTCACAATCCATCTGGGCTTCCGGACATTACACTCATTGACCACATCGAAGAACCCTACATTCGCGCATCTATAATTACAACTACCGACTTTATCGGTCCGATTATGACACTTTGCCTTGGCAAACGAGGAGAACTCATTAAGCAAGAGTTCATATCGGGCAACCGAGTTGAAATCATATTTGATATGCCATTAGGAGAAATCGTTATCGACTTCTACGATAAACTTAAGAGCATCTCAAAAGGTTATGCATCGTTCGACTACCACATCCACGATTTCCGCGAATCAAAACTCATAAAACTCGACATTCTTCTTAACGGCGAAAGCGTCGATGCACTCTCTACTCTTACACACGTTGACAATGCTGTAAGTTTTGGCCGAAGAATGTGCGAAAAGCTTAAAGAATTGATTCCTCGACAGCAATTCGATATCGCAATTCAAGCTGCAATCGGAGCAAAAATCATCGCTCGCGAAACTATCAAAGCTGTACGAAAAGATGTTACAGCGAAATGTTATGGTGGTGATATTTCCCGTAAGCGCAAACTGCTTGAAAAACAGAAAAAAGGCAAAAAGCGTATGAAGCAGATTGGCTCTGTGGAGGTGCCACAAAAAGCATTCCTTGCCGTTCTAAAACTCGATTAATAATTTCAGCAACGTGGTATAATGCCACGTTGTTTTTTTTACAATATCAATTCGACACTTCGATTACTCGATTATTCGATTACTCAATTTCTCTAATAATCGAACACTTTACAAATAAAACTCCAACTCCTTAACTAAAAAATTTTCAAAAAATCTCCAACGAGTTTGCAAATTTCACATTTTTATGTTAATTTTGCCTCGAAGTGTTAAAAACACAATTACAATGTTAATACTGAAATAAACATTTATTTAACAAATTTGTTCCTATTACGAATAGATATTTAACTGTTTATCACGCATTAATACAGCTAATTAGCTAAACGAATATGAAAAAATCAACCATTTGGGTACTGACTATATTAATGGCTATGACAATCATTGGTCTGCTGTATATCGAAATTCGATATATGAACGACATGATGAAAATGCGAGCCGATCAATTCGCCGAAGGAGTGCAACGCAGCCTTAATTCGGTAAGCTATCGTCTTGAACAGGATGAAACAAAGTTTTATCTCGAAGATGATGTCAACGAAATCCAAGCGTCAGCTATTTATGCACAATATTCAAATGGACAGCCACCACATCTAAGCGGTATGCGCTATTCGTTTTCCACATTGAGTGGGGTAGAAGGCAACCTCACAATTAGGGGTGACATTGACCAACTTTCTAAAATTCAAGACGACAATAAAAATCTTCTCAACCGATACAATTCAATGCAGATGATGTCGGAGGAGCTCAACGACCGATACCTTTACCAAAAGGGACTTATTGATGAGGTGATTCTTAAAATCTCAACCCAAGCGAGCAACCGCCCAGTCGAGGAACGCGTCGATTCAGTGACAGCTCGTGAATACATCGCAGAAGAACTAAAAAACAATGGCTTAGACTTGCCATTTGAATTTGCTGTGGTAAACCGCAGCGGCATACCAATCTATGCGACTACGTTGTTTCCTAAGGGCGAAATAGAGGATGAATCTGCTCTGTTCTTCTCTCCGCTATTCCCTAACGACCCTGCAACAAAACGTATCTTCATTAAAGTATTCTTCCCCTCAAAAGGGAGCTACATTTACAAATCGCTCGGATTCGTAATTCCTGCGCTTGGGTTCACACTCGTACTACTCGTCGTCTTTATTCTGACTATCATTTTGGCTTTCCGTCAGAAAAGGCTCAACGAGATGAAGACCGACTTCATCAATAATATGACACACGAGTTCAAAACCCCAATATCGACAATATCACTCGCAGCTCAAATGCTAAACGACGACTCTGTAAGAAAGTCTCCAGGTATGATGCGTCACATATCAACGATAATCAACGACGAAACCAAACGCCTACGATTCCAAGTTGAAAAGGTGTTGCAGCTATCAATGTTTGATCGCAAAAAAGCCACATTGCGCTTGCAAGAAGTTGATGCAAACGTCGTAATTGACGGCATTATCAACACATTCAAGATAAAAGCCGAACGATATGGTGGCCACATCAATGCAGAACTTAATGCTGAAAATGCTATTATCAACGTCGACGAAATGCATTTCACCAACGTTATCTACAACCTACTTGACAATGCAGTGAAATACCGCGACCAAGAACGTCCGCTCAATCTCATTGTGTCGACTGCCAACATCTCTGGCGAAAGACTCCAAATCACAATCGAAGACAATGGCATCGGCATAAAGAAAGAGGACTTAAAACGTATATTTGAAAAATTCTATCGTGTCCCAACGGGCAATCAACACGACGTCAAAGGCTTTGGACTTGGACTTGCCTACGTTCATAAAATGGTATCACTATTAGGCGGCTCTATCAAAGCTGAAAGCGACATTAACTCAGGAACAAAATTTATAATCATATTACCACTAACTAAAAACTAAAAATTATGGAAGAACGTATGCACATACTTCTGTGTGAAGACGACGAGAATCTCGGTATGCTACTCAGAGAGTATTTACAAGCAAAAGGTTTCAACGCCGACCTCTATCCCGACGGCGACGCTGGCTACAAAGCCTTCCAAAAAGTGAAATACGATCTTTGCGTATTCGACGTTATGATGCCTAAAAAAGATGGCTTCACTCTTGCACAGGAAATCAGAACAATCAACAGCGAAGTGCCTATCATATTCTTGACTGCCAAATCTCTTAAGGACGACATCCTTGAAGGCTTCAAAATCGGCGCTGACGACTACATCACCAAACCTTTCTCAATGGAAGAACTCGTGTTCCGTATTGAGGCAATCCTTCGTCGCGTAAAAGGCAAGAAAGGCAAAGAGGTAACCGTCTATAAGATTGGCGGATACACATTCGACACTCAGAAACAAACTCTCGTATTCAAAGGCTCTACACCCGAAAAGTTGACAACCAAAGAATCGGAGCTTCTCAATCTCCTTTGCGCTCACGCTAACGAAATTCTTGAAAGAAACTACGCTCTCAAGACTATTTGGATTGACGACAATTATTTCAATGCGCGCTCAATGGACGTTTATATCACTAAACTTCGCAAAAAACTCGTCAACGACCCAAGAGTTGAAATCATAAACATCCACGGCAAAGGCTACAAACTTATCATTCCCGACGAAGAAGCATAATCGCTTCATAAATATGTTTAATTCCCGATGCGAATCACAACTCGTTTCGGGAATTATTTTGTAGCTATTACACACTATTATCGCGATTTTTACGTTATAATTTACGTATGAATATATCTATACGTATCATATTGTCGATATTCGCCATTCTATCTTGCAGCTCGCTTATAGCTCAGGATGGCTCAACTGCATATAACTTTTTGAATATCACCAATTCGGCTCACTTATATGGTCTTGGTGGAGTCAATATCTCCACTGTAGAAAGCGACCTTACGACTACTGACCAAAACCCTGGTCTGCTTGGGCAGGAAATGGACAACCAACTAACGTTTAACTATATGCGCTACGTTGGTGGCTCAAATTTCGCCGGTGTGCGCTACGGCAAAGCAATTGCTTCGCATGGAGCATTAGCCGTTGGGCTTCAATATTTCGGATATGGCTCAATGAAAGGCTATGACGAATTAGGCAATTACACAGGCAATTTCTCCCCAAAAGATATAGCTATTACAGCTACATACTCCTACGACTTTAACGACCGACTACGTGGTGGTGCCACGTTAAAAATGTTGGCAAGCAACTACGAGCAATACTCTGCATTTGCTGTTGCAACCGACCTCGGTATCAACTACTACAACCCCGAAAATGACCTCTCATTGTCGGTTGTTGTAGCCAATCTTGGCGGACAATTAAAGAAATTCAACGAATCATACGACCGACTCCCAATCGACGTACGCTTGGGTTGGACTCAATCGTTCGGAACATTGCCAATTCGTTTCTCTATCACAGCATGGAACTTAACGAAATGGAATCTACCATACTACACCGTAGGCGACGGCATTACTGATTCTGATTCTGAGCCAGTCAAAAAACAATCGTTCGCCACAAATCTATTTCGTCACCTTATCTTTGCCGCCGACATCGTTCCCTCTGATAAATACTACATTTCGCTCGCATACAACCATAAAGTCAAAACAGACATGAGCGCTTACCACCGAACAATCATTTCAGGTTTTTCTATCGGTGCAGGCCTCAACGTCAACCGATTTGCAGTCGGTCTTGCATTTGCTCAGCCCCACACTGGAGCAACTACCTTTATGGTCAATCTGAGAGTCAACATCAACGACTTCCTCAACTAAATAAGTCTAAATCAATAACACCCAGTTATATATATTCGACAGCATGAAAAAAATTACTATTGCAATCGACGGCTTCTCTTCGTCAGGGAAAAGCACAATGGCTAAACAATTAGCCAGAACAATTGGTTATCGCTATATCGACTCTGGCGCAATGTACAGAGCTGTAACGCTTTATGCTCTCGAAAACAGCATGGTAGCAGCCGACGGCACTATCGACGAAAAGTCGCTAATCGCAGCGCTACCCGATATTCATATCGATTTCGCGCCAACTGAAAATGGGCAACGCACTCTGCTCAATGGCCGCGACGTTGAGGATGAAATACGCACACTCCGCGTCTCTAACAGTGTTTCTCCAGTAGCTGTAATACCCGAAGTGCGCCACGCAATGGTAGCAATCCAGCAAGCATTTGGGGTAGAAAAAGGCATTGTAATGGACGGTCGCGACATTGGCACAACCGTATTCCCCGATGCAGAGCTAAAAATCTATGTCAACGCTTCAGCCGAAACACGCGCTAAGCGTCGCTGGATTGAACTTCGCGAGAAAGGGGATAACACAACCACTTACGAGGATGTGCTCGACAATGTGCGCACACGCGACCATATCGACTCTACTCGCAAAGAAAGCCCACTCCGCCGTGCTGACGATGCCATAGATCTCGACAACGACAATATGTCTATCGAGCAGCAAAACGCATGGCTTCTTGAGCAATTCAACAAGGCAGCCAATTGCTAATTCCTATAATACAACAACAGGATAGCAGTTGTAATCAACACAACATAATTCCATAGACAAATCATCGTATATGGTTAAAGTCGAGATTGACGAAGGCTCTGGATTTTGCAACGGAGTAGTTGCTGCAATCCGTAAAGCTGAAGAAGCACTTTCCAACAACTCATCGCTATATTGCTTGGGCGACATCGTACACAACAACGACGAAGTAAGCCGCCTCGAAAGCAAAGGTATGGTCACTATCAACCACGAGCAGTTGGCCAACATCAGCGGCGAGCAAGTGCTTCTGCGTGCGCATGGCGAGCCCCCCTCGACATATACCACTGCTCAAAGCCACAATATTGAAATAATTGATGCAACATGCCCCGTAGTGCTGAAACTGCAGCAACGCATCAAACGTAGCTACACCGAAGCAACGGCTACGCGCCAAATTGTAATCTATGGCAAATTAGGGCACGCAGAAGTTAACGGATTGGTAGGGCAGACCGACGGCAACGCCATAGTAATACAAAACACAGCCGACCTCGACAAAATCGATTTCACAAAAGATATCGACCTTTACTCACAAACTACGATGTCGGTTTCTGGTTTCAAAGAAATAATCGACGAAATTGAACGACGACGCCACCCGCAGACAACCTTCAGAAGCTTCGATACCATTTGCCGACAGGTGGCAAACCGCGTCGACAACCTACGTCGCTTTGCTGCCGAACATTCGCTCATAATCTTTGTTAGCGGACCTAAAAGCAGTAACGGCAAATTCCTGTTCGAAGAATGTCTTGCCGTCAATCCGCAAACCAAAATGGTCTCGGGCAAAAACGATTTCGATTCCGCATGGCTTAACGGCATTGAAAGCGTAGGCATCTGTGGCGCAACCTCAACGCCCCGCTGGCTTATGGAGAATGTAAAATTCGAGATTGAGCAACTTATCGCCAAGTCAAACAACGAATTTAATTAGTAATCAGCACAAATGAGAGTAAAGCTACTTGCAATACCCCTATTGGCTACAATTGCCATAGCTACATCTTGCGGCAGCGACAAGCCCGTAGGCGACGCTTACCGCTACCACCACGTAGCCTCAATTGCAGAGCAATATGCTGAAATACTCCTACAACTTGACCCACAAAGCAAAGCTATGCAACATCGCCTTATGGACATCGTCTCGCGAGCATACAAACTTGAAGAGAAGGGCGACAAGCAACTTTCAATCTACTTTCGCACACACATCGAAGACCACGTTGCTGCAGCCGACTCAACTTTAGCCAACGAAATATTTGGCTCACCTCGCAGCCCATTCCTGCGTCATTAATCCCGATTCGCCAGAATATTTGTGCGATGTAGCCCCAATATAACCCGCCAAAATCTATCGCTACAAGCGTTTGATTTTGATTAACACAAAAATATCGCCGATTTACATTTCTTGAGTGCACAAAATTTTGTACCTTTGCTTTTCAAATGAAAAGAATTGACAGAGAAATAGTGCAGAAGGTGCTCGACGCGGCAAATATTGTCGAAGTCGTGTCCGATTTCGTGTCGCTCAAACGACGCGGAGTTAACTATACCGGTCTCTGTCCGTTCCACAACGAGCGAACACCCTCATTTTCCGTATCCCCAGCTCGTGGCATTTGCAAATGCTTCAGCTGCGGCAAAGGGGGCTCAGCTGTGAACTTCATCATGGAGCACGAACAGTTGAACTTCAATGAGGCCATTCGCTATTTAGCAAAGAAATACAATATCGAGATTAAAGAGCATGAAATGAGCGACGAGGAGCGTCAACGCGAATCGGCTCGCGAGAACATGTTCGCAGTCAACGAATTTGCGCTCAAGCAATTTGAGCAAAATCTACTCGAAACATCCGACGGTCGCGATATTGGCTACGCTTATTTCCGTGAGCGTGGCATCTCCGATAGCGCAATCGCGCGATTCCACCTCGGCTACTCGCTCGAAAAGGGCAATGCACTCTACGACGCTGCCACCAAAGCAGGATACTCTGAGCAAGCACTAATCGAAACTGGTCTTAGCGTAAAGCGCGAAGACGGCTCTATCTACGACCGATTCAAGGGGCGTGTGATGTACCCCGTACACACCATTTCGGGCAAAGTAGTAGCATTCGGTGGGCGCACACTCCGCAACGACAAAAAGATAGCAAAATACGTCAACTCGCCCGAATCAACAATCTACACCAAAAGCCGCGAGCTCTATGGCCTTTATCAAGCCAAAAAGTCGATTGTTGAGAAAAACAAATGTATTCTTGTCGAGGGTTATATGGACGTAATCTCGATGAGCCAACTCGGCATCCAAAACGTTGTAGCTTCGTCAGGCACATCGCTAACCGAGGGGCAAATCCGACTCATCCACCGATTCACATCCGACGTCACCGTAATCTACGACAGCGACCCTGCAGGCATCAAAGCCTCACTGCGAGGCATCGATATGCTGCTCGCCGAAGGGCTCAACATCAAAGTTGTGTTGCTGCCAGAAGGGGAGGACCCCGACTCATTCGCCCAGTCACATTCGTTGTCGGAAGTTGAGGAATATCTCGCACAAAACGAAACCGACTTTATCCGTTTCAAAACCGACATCCTGCTCAAAGGTGTAGAAAACGACCCAATACGTCGCTCTCAAGTCATCGGAGAAATCGTTCGGTCAATATCCGTGATACCCGACGACATCACACGCACAATCTACGTTCAAGAATGTGCGCGCCGACTTGAAATCAACGAGAAAGTAATCCTCTCACAGATTAAAAAAATCATTACCGAGCGACGCGAAAAGGAAGCCGAAAAGCAGCGCCAAGACAAGGCTCGCAATTCTATTGCTACGCTCGACGATACCACACCGTCGGAAAGCGCCGACCAACCAGAAGCAATCAATCCCGCCGATACGTACGCGACAAAACCTGTCGTCACACCTCACTACTCTAAATCAGCTAAACTCACAAAAGCAGAAGAGGAGCTAATCACACTCATCGTAAAATTTGGGCTAATCGACCTGCCAATGTCCGATGAAAACGAAAATGTGTTCAACATCAAAGTAATCGACTACGTTAACCAAGAACTGCAGTTCGACAAAATCACATTCTCCGTTGAAAGCTATAGCAAAATCCTAACCGAAGCTCTGAAAATCGCAGCCGAAGTATGGCCTGCTGAAATACCACACTGCGAACAGCTCGCCCAAGAAGAGCGCACCCGACTATGGAATAAAGGCACCGAAAAGATTCAACAAACAGCCGCCAACTCCGAGGAAATTAAGGCTCGTGAGCGCCAACTCGTCGAGGAAATCGACATAGCCTATCAGCAACAAATCGACCAATACACCGAAATATTTATGTCGCGAATGTTAATGTCATCGCCCGACGACGACATCCGCACAGTGTCGACACGCATAGCCACACCCAAACACCAACTCAGCAAAATCCACTCCAAATTCGGCAAAATTGAAGACGAGCGCGAACGCCTCTTCGACCTACTCCCACGCGCCATATATGGGCTCAAAGACGCCTTAGCCGAATGTGAGATTAACGAAATCAAAGAATCTCTGAAGCGCCCCAATGTAAAAGCCGATGCTGCTGCAGTCAATGCAGCCCTAATGCGTATGAACGAACTCATATCGCTGCGCAAAGAATACGCCTCCTTCCTCGGCGAGCGCGTCATCCTCCCCAAATAACCCTCGCCCCACCACAATCGCAGAATATATTCGCGCCTAAGCCTCAAAGTTATTTAACTATTGATAAAGAACTTAAAAAGAGCCTCTACTGCGAGCGAGCAACCGAGTTTACCTCCGCCAACGGTGGCAAACCATGGCGTTATATAATGCTCCGTCACGACCATGTCACTCGCACGAGTTCATTTAATTTTCTCATTCAACACATCTATATTCCATAAATCTACACTGATTATAATTACAGCAATAGCCTCGTAGCAAAACTGCTTAGGGGCTTTTGTTTATCATATCCTTTATACAGTTATTTATGAATTCGCTCGGATTCGCGATTTAGATGTATTCAAGGGTGAGAATTAGTTTGGTTATCTCCATAATTTTATGTAAATTTGTGCGGTTAAAAAAATGGATTTTGTTTAACCAACGATTTAATACCTAATAGTCTGCAAATCTAACCGTTTGGTGGATTTCAGGCTGCTTGTAAAGCATTTTTATATTTCATTCAATAACCCTACCATGGCAGAAAAAAAAGAAAAACTTTTCGACCAATTCCCTCCAATCTCAACTGAAGAGTGGAGAGCGAAAGTCGACGCCGACCTTAAAGGCGTTCCTTTTGAAAAGAAACTGGTGTGGCGCACTAACGAAGGCTTCAACGTCAATCCGATGTACAGAGCTGAAGATATCGCCGACCTTAAAACAACTGATTCTCTTCCCGGAGAATATCCCTTCGTAAGAGGTACTCGCAATGACAACAATTGGCTTACTCGCCAAGAAATCATTGCCGACTCAATGGAAGAAGCTAATGCTAAAGCTATCGATGCTATTGCAAAAGGTGTCAACTCTATCTACTGCAAGATTCCTGCAGAACAAGTTGGCGTTGCAGCTATCGAAACTTTGCTCAAAGGCATCGACCTCGCAGCTGTAGAAGTTAACCTCGGCACTTGCCAACGCCACACTCTCGAGCTTGGCAAAGCGCTCGTGGCTTACATCAACGCTGTTGGCGCTGCTGAAACTTTCCACGGCTCTATCAACTACAACCCCGTTCGCCGCGCATTGCGTCACGGTGGCGAAATCCTCGCCGACGCAGTTGAGGTAGCAAAAGAACTCATCGCTATGGCTGCTCCCGTCAAGGGATTGCGCGTAGTGAGCGTTGACTCTGTGATGTTCAACAATGCTGGTGCTTACATCTATCAAGAACTCGGCTACGCTCTCGCTTGGGGCGCTCAATGGATGACAGCTCTTACTGAGGCTGGCGTTGACGCTGACGCAGCTGCTAAGGCTATCAAATTCAATATGGGTATCAGCTCAAACTACTTCCTTGAGCTCGCTAAATTCCGCGCTGCCCGTATGCTTTGGGCTCAGATTGTGAAACAGTACGCTCCCAAATGCGACTGCTCTTGCAAAATGGTATGCCACGCCGAAACATCGAAATTTAACCAAACTATCTTTGACGCTCACGTCAACCTCCTCCGCAGCCAGACTGAAGCAATGTCGGCAGCTCTTGCAGGTGTTGACTCAATCACTGTAGTTCCTTTCGATGCTCCTTATCAAACTCCCGATGCATTCTCTGAACGCATTGCTCGCAATCAGCAGTTCCTCCTCAAAGAGGAAAGCCACCTCGACAAGGTGGTAGACCCCGCAGGTGGTTCTTACTACGTAGAAACTCTCACAGCGTCTATCGCTGAACAGGCTTGGAAACTCTTCCTCGAAGTTCAGGACGCTGAAGGCTTCTTCAAAGCTGTTGCCAACGGTGCTGTTCAAAAAGCTGTGAACGAATCATCTGAAAAACGTCACTCTGATATGGCTCGCCGTAAAGAAATTCTTCTCGGCACTAACCAATATCCCAACTTCAACGAAATGGCAGCCGACAAAATCAAAAAATGCGGTTGCAAATGCGGTTGCAATGAAAGCGCTGGCGAAGGTGTTGGCCTCTCAGCAAAACGTCAAGCAAGCGATTTCGAAGACCTTCGTCTTGCTACCGAACGCGCAGCTAACCGTCCTAAAGTGTTCATGCTGACTATTGGCAACCTCGCAATGCGCTTGGCTCGTGCTCAATTTTCAAGCAACTTCTTCGGATGCGCTGGCTACGAAATTATCGACAATATTGGCTTCGACACAGTAGCCGACGGCGTTAAAGCTGCATTCGACAAGCAAGCTGACGTAGTAGTGCTCTGCTCAAGCGACGATGAATATGCTGAACTCGCACCCGAAGCATTCAAACTCATCGACGGCAAAGCTAAGTTCGTAGTTGCAGGTGCTCCCGCTTGCATGGAAGACCTCCAGAAGCTCGGCATCAGCGAATTCATCCACGTACGCAGCAACGTCCTCGAAACTCTTCAAAAATTCAACTCAGAACTCTTAAAATAAGCATCGATGACACCTAATTTCAAAAATATCAACATATTAGCCGATGCTTTCACAGCTAAGGCTGCTCCCGAATTTAAGGGTGAAGAATGGCTGACACCGGAGCTCATCCCCGTTAAGCCTGTCTATACTAAAGAAGACCTCGAAGGAATGGAACACCTCAACTACGTTGCTGGTATCCCCCCATATCTTCGTGGCCCATATAGCGGTATGTATGCTATGCGTCCTTGGACTATCCGCCAATACGCCGGCTTCTCAACTGCTGCTGAATCAAACGCTTTCTATCGCCGCAACCTCGCATCAGGTCAGAAAGGCCTCTCTGTAGCATTCGACTTGGCTACACACCGCGGTTACGACGCTGACCACGCTCGCGTAGTAGGCGACGTAGGTAAAGCAGGTGTATCAATCTGCTCACTCGAAGATATGAAAGTGCTCTTCGACGGTATTCCATTGAACAAGATGTCTGTGTCAATGACTATGAATGGGGCAGTGCTTCCAGTACTCGCATTCTACATCAATGCAGGTCTTGAACAGGGTGCTAAGCTCGAAGAAATGGCTGGTACAATCCAGAACGACATCCTCAAAGAATTTATGGTGCGTAACACTTACATCTACCCACCAGAATTCTCAATGCGAATTATCGCCGACATCTTCGAATACACTTCGCAGAACATGCCTAAATTCAACTCAATCTCAATCTCTGGCTACCACATGCAGGAAGCTGGTGCAACTTGCGACATTGAGTTGGCTTACACACTCGCCGACGGTCTTGAATACCTCCGCGCTGGTGTTAACGCTGGTATGGACATCGACGCATTCGCTCCACGCCTTTCATTCTTCTGGGCTATCGGCATGAACTTCTTCATGGAAATAGCTAAAATGCGTGCTGCTCGTATGCTTTGGGCTAAGATTGTTAAACAATTCAATCCTAAAAACCCCAAATCACTCGCACTGCGTACTCACTCACAGACATCAGGCTGGTCGCTCACAGAGCAAGACCCATTCAACAACGTTGGCCGTACATGTATCGAAGCTATGGGTGCTGCACTCGGACACACTCAGAGCCTCCACACCAACGCTCTCGACGAAGCTATCGCTCTGCCAACCGATTTCTCTGCACGTATCGCACGCAACACTCAGATTTACATCCAGGAAGAAACCTACGTTACAAAAGAAATCGACCCATGGGCTGGTTCTTACTACGTAGAGTCTCTCACCAACGAAATCGCTCACCGCGCTTGGGAACACATTCAAGAAATTGAAAAACTCGGCGGTATGGCTAAGGCTATCGAAACTGGTCTTCCCAAACTCCGTATCGAAGAAGCTGCAGCTCGCACTCAGGCTCGTATCGACTCTGGCAATCAAACAATCGTTGGTATCAACAAATATCGTCTCGAACACGAAGATCCTATCGACATCCTCGAAATTGACAACACTGAAGTGCGTAAAGAACAGATTGTACGCCTCAACGAAGTCAAAGAAGCTCGCGACGAAGCTGCCGTTAAGAAAGCACTCGAAGCTATCACAGAATGTGTACGCACAAAAGAGGGCAACCTCCTCGACCTCGCTGTAAAAGCAGCTGGTCTGCGTGCAACACTCGGCGAAATTTCCGACGCTTGCGAAGATGTCGTAGGCCGTTATAAAGCTATAATTAGAACTATTTCAGGCGTGTACTCAAACGAAACCAAATCAGACCCCGACTTCATCAAAGCACAACAATTGTGCGAAGAATTTGCTAAACGCGAAGGTCGTCAACCTCGTATCATGATTGCCAAAATGGGTCAGGATGGTCACGACCGTGGTGCTAAAGTTGTTGCTACAGGTTATGCCGACTGCGGATTCGACGTGGATATGGGACCATTGTTCCAAACTCCAGCCGAAGCTGCTCGTCAAGCTGTTGAAAACGACGTTCACATTCTCGGCGTTTCTTCACTTGCTGCAGGTCACAAAACTCTTGTGCCTCAAGTGATTGAAGAGCTCAAGAAACTTGGTCGCGAAGACATCATGGTTATCGCTGGAGGTGTAATCCCTGCTCAGGACTACGACTTCCTCTACAAAGCAGGCGTTGCAGCAATCTTCGGCCCTGGCACTCGTATTCCAGACGCAGCAATCAAGATGATTGAAATCTTGAACGACGCTGCTGAATAATCATTTACGTCAAACGAATCCTGCGGCTCAATAGAGCAAAACGGATTATCTATCAAATAGTTAGTAGGGTACACCTCAGTAGCGTACCCTACTAATTTTTTATTGCCACAGCCTCAAATAGCGAATAGGCCTAATGGCCCAACAAGTGATAAAATCTCAAGATAAAGTTGCGAATTTATAAAAATCATAGGCATAAATCTTGCGTATTATTAAATTTATAACTATCTTTGCGTTCAAGATAGCATTTATCACTTATCAATTTCAAAGGTAGAGAAATGGTGTTCCAAAAATTATCCACATTTTCAAAGAAAGTCCGACGATGATTGTCGGATAAGGGACTTTTATACCATTACCTACGAGCCTTATTCTACGGAACACGTTTCCGTAATTTTCCCCCTTACATTCCGACCCCCACAAGTTTTTAACCCGCCGCTATTAATATATATATATGACTGCGACTGGAGTGATTCTATTATACAACGTAAAGGCTCAAACTCAATAATTTATAGTCTACAATTCAAGCAATTAGAATTAATGGATGCAAACAACATAACAGTTTCATTCGCAACAGCCGAACACGTAAAACACGCTGAGCGCGTTTGCCAACTCATCTACGAGTCAGCTCTCCAGCGTGGCACTGGCATAGCCCGACGTTCACCTGAATACATTTCAGCAAAAATGACAGGCGGAAAGTCAGTCGTTGCAATGGACGGTGACAAACTCGTCGGTTTCAGCTACATTGAGTGTTGGGAACATGGCGACTTTGTAGCCACATCTGGATTGATTGTCGACCCAGATTACCGCAATCTTGGACTCGCAAGCAAAATCAAGGAAAAAACGTTCCAACTCGCACGCCTCCGCTTCCCTTATGCGAAAATATTCAGCATTACTACATCACTGCCTGTAATGAAACTGAATACTCGAATGGGATACAAACCAGTAACATTCTCAGAATTAACTACTGATGAGGAATTTTGGCGTGGGTGCGAAGGTTGCGTCAACTTCGACATACTACAGCGCAACAATCGCAGACTTTGCATCTGCACTGGTATGTTGTTCGATCCTGGCACACAGCCAGTTGATGATGCTCAAGAACAGCAGCAACAGGTCAACAAAATGGCCGAGTCGGTCAAACACCGTATCGCTCGACTCCTTCACATTAAATAATTCACAATAATTGCTAACTATAACAACTGCATATAATAATGGAAAATAAAAAGAAAGTAGTACTCGCTTTCAGTGGCGGTCTCGACACATCATTCTGCGTAAAATACCTCTCCGAAGAGCTCGGCTACGAGGTCCACACTGCTATCGCCAATACTGGTGGATTCTCAGCTGAAGAACTCAGCGTAATTCAAGATAAAGCGTATCGACTCGGAGCAAAAACTCATGCTACGCTCGACATCACTAACGAATACTACGAACGAAGCATTCGCTATATGATTGCTGGAAACGTGCTACGCAATGGCACATACCCCGCAAGCGTATCATCAGAACGCATTTTCCAAGCAATAGCCACAATCAACTATGCTAAAAGCATTGGTGCAGACGCTATAGCACATGGCTCAACTGGCGCAGGTAACGACCAAGTTCGCTTCGACCTTACTTTTCAAATCCTTGCTCCCGAGATTGAGATTATCACTCCCACTCGCGATATGACCCTCACTCGCGAATATGAAATAAACTACCTCAAAGAGCATGGCTATGAAGCTGATTTCAAGAAATTGGAATATTCTATCAACAAAGGTCTTTGGGGAACAAGTATCGGCGGAAAAGAAACGCTCAAATCGGAGCAAACATTGCCAGATAGCGCATATCCCTCTCCAATTGTAGCCACAGAGGATGAAACACTTAAACTCACCTTCGATAAAGGTGAAGTTGTAGCTGTCAATGGTATAAAATTCGACGACAAAGTAGAAGCAATTCGCAAAATCGAAGAGATTGGCTCTCGATTTGGAATCGGTCGCGATATGCACATCGGCGACACAATCATCGGTATTAAAGGACGTGTAGGCTTCGAAGCTGCAGCGCCAATCCTCATCATCAACGCTCACAAAATGCTCGAAAAGCATACACTTACCAAGTGGCAACTCTACTGGAAAGACCAAATTGGCACATGGTATGGTATGTTCCTACACGAAAGCCAATATCTTGAGCCAGTGATGCGCGATATGGAAAAATTCCTCGAAAGCTCACAGCAGAATGTCAGCGGTACAGTAGAAATTCGCCTACATCCACGCTGCTACACTCTCGTAGGTGTCGATTCTCCATTCGACCTGATGAAAACCGACTTTGGCGAATATGGCGAAGTCAACAAGGCATGGTCAGCCGACGATGTAAAAGGATTTACCAAAATCTTGGCAAATCAAATGAAGATTTATCACAACGTTCAAAACCGCAATTCAAAATGATAAAAGTAGGCATAATCGGAGGCGCAGGCTACACAGCTGGCGAACTTTTGCGTTTGCTTCTTAATCACCCTGAGGTTGAGCTGTCATTCGTTCATTCATCGAGCAATGCAGGCAAGCCATTGTATAGCGTACACGAAGGATTGATAGGGGAAACAGAATTGCTATTTTCTGAAACATTCGATTTAAACTCAATCGATGCAATTTTCCTCTGCTCTGGTCATGGATTCAGCCATACATTTTGGCAAGAAAATGAGCGTCCCGAAAATCTGAAAGTCATCGACCTGTCACAAGACTTCCGCGACGAATCTGAAGGCTACGTTTATGGTCTTCCCGAGATAAACTTCGACCGCATCGCAAAGGCTAACCTTGTAGCCAACCCTGGCTGCTTTGCAACTGCAATCCAACTGTCGCTCATCCCACTTGCAGCTGCAGGTCTTATCAATAGCGACGTGAATATCACAGCTATTACTGGCTCAACTGGCGCTGGCGTAAAACCTGGAGCAACAACGCATTTCAGTTGGCGCGACAACAATATATCGGTTTACAAAGCATTCAACCACCAACACATGGCTGAGATTATGCAGACACTCAACTCGCATCAGCCCAATCTCAATTCCGATGTAGCATTTCTCCCTGTCAGAGGCGATTTCCCAAGAGGGATTTTTGCTATGAGTTGGATTCGTACAGATATTGACATTGAGCGCGCACGCCAAATATATGCTGACTTCTACGCTGATGCGGCATTTACTCACGTTGCACAAGGAGCAATCGACCTCAAGCAAGCTGTAAATACCAACAAAGCTATAATCGGGCTCGAAAAGCAAGGTGACAAACTTCTCATCACTTGCGCAATCGACAACCTGCTGAAAGGGGCTTCAGGTCAAGCCGTGCAAAACATGAACATCATGTTCGGATTAGACCAAAGAACAGGGCTCGCGCTTAAAGCATCAGCATTCTAATAAAACAACCTCGATAGTATCAACAATGAATCTCTTCGACGTTTATTCCTTATACGACATTGAGCCAGTAGCTGGCAAGGGCAACTATGTTTACACTGCCGACGGCACCGAATACCTCGACCTCTATGGAGGTCATGCCGTAATATCTGTCGGACATAGTCATCCTCATTATATCAAGACTATTTCTGAACAATTAGCCAAACTCGGATTCTACTCCAATTCTGTTCAGAATTCACTCCAACAGCGTCTTGCTGACTTGATTGGCGAGTTGAGCGGTTACGATGATTACCAGCTCTTCCTGTGCAATTCTGGCGCAGAAGCTAACGAAAATGCTATTAAACTGGCGTCATTTCATACTGGGCGCAAACGTCTTCTCGCATTCTCAAAAGCATTCCATGGTCGTACATCGGGAGCAGTTGCCGCAACAGCTAATCCAAAGATTATAGCCCCATTTAATCAGACTGACAACGTGGTTCACGTTCCTCTTGGCGATATCGAAGCAGTAGAGCACGAACTCGCCACTGGCGAATATTGTGGCGTAATCATCGAGGGGATTCAAGGTGTAGCAGGCATTGTAATGCCCGGCGACGACTTCTTCATTGAACTACGCGACGTAACAAAGAAATACAACGTACCTCTAATCCTTGACGAAATTCAAAGCGGATACGGACGCACTGGCCAATTCTTTGCGCATCAATATAGCGGCATTCGCCCCGACCTCATAACTATGGCCAAAGGGATTGCCAACGGCTTCCCAGTGGGCGCAGTGCTGATTTCTCCTGAATTCAAGGCCACAAAAGGAATGCTTGGCACAACATTTGGCGGAAGTCATCTCGCGTGTGCTGCAGCTATAGCCGTAGCTGAAATCGTTAAATCAGAAAATCTTATTGACAACGCTGCCAAAGTGGGGAACTACCTTATTGAGCGCCTACACACGATTCCAAATCTTAAAGATATTCGTGGTCGTGGGCTAATGGTTGGCTTCGATGTTGAGGGCTCAGGCTCAGAAGCCCGCAAACAATTGCTCTTCAACCACAAAATCTTCACAGGTGGAGCAGGAGAGTCAACAGTCCGCATATTGCCTGCACTTACAGTAGGCACAGCTGAAATCGACAAGCTAATCACTGCATTGAAGATTCAATTTGAATAAAAGTCTCAACCATTCAACAATCATCCAATGAAAAAATTCACTTGCGTTAATGATATTGGCGACATTCGCGCTGCAATTGATGAAGCATTAGCAATTAAGCGCGACCGCTTTGCGTTTACTGAACTCGGACGCAATCGCACGCTGCTCATGATATTTTTCAATTCAAGCCTACGCACACGCCTTAGCACTCAAAAGGCAGCACTAAATCTTGGAATGAACGTAATGGTGCTCGACGTAAATCAAGGTGCATGGAAACTTGAAACTGAGCGCGGAGTCGTTATGGACGGCGACAAAGCTGAGCATTTGCTTGAAGCAATTCCTGTAATGGGTAGCTATTGCGACATCATTGGTGTGCGTTCATTCGCAGGTCTCAAAGACAAAGCCGAAGACTACGAAGAGCGTGTAATTGAGCAATTTATCCGCTATTCTGGTCGCCCAGTATTCAGTATGGAAGCAGCCACACGTCACCCTCTACAGAGCTTTGCTGACCTCATCACAATCGAAGAATATCGCACAATGGAACGCCCAAAAGTTGTTCTAACATGGGCTCCACATCCTCGTGCACTACCGCAAGCCGTACCAAATTCGTTTGCGGAATGGATGAATGCAACCGACTACGACTTCGTAATCACTCATCCTCACGGCTACGAACTTGATCCTCAATTCGTTGGTAAAGCACGCGTTGAATATGACCAAATAAAGGCTCTCGAGGGGGCAGACTTCGTCTATGCAAAGAATTGGTCAGCCTATGCCGATCCAAACTATGGCAAAGTGCTTTCTACCGACCGCAACTGGACAATCGATGCAGCGAAAATGGCTGTCACCAACAACGCTTACTTTATGCACTGCTTGCCCGTACGCCGCAATATGATTGTCACCGACGACGTTATTGAATCAGAGCGCAGCATTGTGATTCCCGAAGCTGCCAACCGCGAAATTTCTGCACAAACAGTCATTAAACGACTCCTCGAAGGACTAAAATGAGCAACATCAAAGTAATAAAAATAGGTGGCAACGTCGTTGACAATCCCGAAGCACTCGAACGCTTCGTTGTCGATTTCGCAAACACTCCAGGCCATAAAATCCTCGTCCATGGGGGTGGGGTAGAAGCCACTCGCCTCAGCGCTCGACTGAACATCGAAACCAGAATGATTGAAGGACGACGCGTTACTGATGCCGATACTTTGGAAGTCGTCACAATGGTCTACGCCGGGCTTATCAACAAACGAATTGTAGCCAAACTCCAAAACGCTGGGTGCAACGCGATAGGCCTCACAGGAGCTGATGCCCACATCGTCACAGCCACTCGTCGCAAACCCAATCCTATCGATTATGGTTTCGTTGGCGACATTCACGACGGAGCTGTCGACGGACAAACATTAGTGCACCTATGCAAATCGGGCATTGTACCTGTAGTATGTGCAATAATGTACGACGGAGAGGGTGGATTGCTTAACTGCAATGCCGATAGCGTAGCCACTGCCGTAGCTCTCGGTGTCAGCAAATTAGCTACAACCGACCTCGTTTTTTGCTTCGACAAGAAAGGTGTGCTTCGCGATGTTGACGACCCAACATCGACTATCCCAACTATAACACCAGCCAACTATCCCGATTTGCGCTCGGGAAACATTATATTTAAGGGGATGATTCCCAAAATCGACAACGCATTACGCGCCATAGCCGAAGGTTTGCGTAGCGTCAGAATTTGCCATAGCGACGACCTAAACAATGACTGCGGAACAACAATACATAACATCTGAGGCTGCTATCGACCTGCTGTGCGAACTCATAGCAACACCCTCGGTTAGCCGCGACGAATCCGCCGCAGCTACTGTTGTTTTCGATTGGCTTAACTCTCATGGCATAACCGCAAATCGGCATAACAACAATGTGTGGGCAGTACATTCTCATTTCGACCACAAAAAGCCGACATTGATGCTCAATGCCCACCTCGACACTGTAAAGCCGTCACCCTCATACACTCGCAATCCTTTCGATGCAACACGCATTGACGATCGCATTTACGGACTTGGCAGCAACGACGACGGAGGCTCCGTAGTATCACTCGTTGCAACATTCTGCAACCTTCAGAACGCTCAACTCCCTTTCAATCTGCTACTTGCGCTTAGTTCAGAAGAGGAAGTATCAGGCGAAAATGGTATGCGCTCGCTCTTACCTCATCTATCAAGCCTTGGAATAAAACCCAATATGGCATTGGTAGGGGAGCCTACAGCTATGCAGCCAGCTATCGCTGAGCGAGGATTGATAGTTCTCGACGGCGAAGCTAAAGGCGCAACTGGCCACGCTGCACGCAACGAGGGGATAAATGCACTCTACATAGCTCTTGACGACATCAACACTCTCCGCAACCTCCAATTCGACCGCACATCACCAACGCTTGGCGACATCAAAGTCACAGTCACTCAGATTGAAGCTGGACGTCAGCACAACGTAGTGCCCGAATCGTGCCGTTTCGTAGTTGACGTTCGCACAACCGATGCGTACACCAACGAGCAAACCCACAAAATACTCTCAGCAGCCATAAAATCACAGCTAAACGCACGCTCATATCGCATTCGGGCATCTGTAATCGAAGAAAGCCACCCAATGGTAAAAGCGGCTATCGAACAAGGCAAAACTCCTTTCGTTTCGCCCACGACCTCCGACATGGCACTTATGCCAGATTTCCCCACGCTGAAAATGGGTCCGGGAGAATCGTCAAGGAGTCATCAAGCCGACGAATATATCTTAGAAAGCGAAATCGAGCAAGCAATCGATTCATACGCTGATTTTATCAACCGACTTGCCAAACATTACAGCAATCGGGGCAATTGAAGTCAACCTAACTTAACAACCCACAAATCAACCGAATATGCAACTCTGGAACAAAGGCTACGAGCCCGACAAAATGATTGAAGAATTCACCGTTGGCAACGACCGCGAGCTCGATATGCGACTCGCTCGCTACGACGTGCAAGGCTCTATGGCACACATTCGTATGCTCCACAAAATCGGACTTCTCGAAGAAGAAGAACTCACTAAGCTACTAGCTGAGCTACAAAACATTCTCGGCGAAATAGAGCGCGAAGAGTTCACCATACGACCCGGAGTTGAAGATGTTCACTCACAAGTTGAATTCCTTCTCACTGAGCGACTTGGCGAAATCGGCAAAAAAATCCACTCTGGACGCTCACGCAACGACCAAGTGCTTGTCGACCTCAAGCTAATGCTTCGCGACGAACTGCGAGAGATTGCTTATTCTGCAAATACACTATTCACTCGTCTGCAACAGCTTAGCGAGGAATACAAAGATGTACTTATGCCCGGTTATACCCACCTGCAAGTTGCTATGCCTTCATCGTTTGGCTTATGGTTTGGAGCCTATGCCGAAGCGCTTGTCGACGACCTGCAAATCGTTGCAGCAGCATATCGCATCGCTAACCAAAACCCACTCGGCTCAGCAGCAGGCTATGGCTCATCGTTCCCTCTCGACCGCCAAATGACCACCGACCTGCTCGGATTCGACACAATGCACTACAACGTAGTTGCTGCACAGATGAGCCGCGGCAAGACTGAGCGCGCCGTAGCTATGGCTATCGAAGCTATCGCATCAACCGTTGGCCATTTCGCTATGGACGTATGCCTATGGATGTGCTCCAACTTCGGCTTTGTTCGTTTCCCCGACGAATTCACCACTGGCTCAAGCATTATGCCACACAAGAAAAATCCCGATGTGTTCGAGATAATGCGTGGCAAGTGCAATCGTCTACAATCAATCCCCAACGAAATCGCACTCCTCACAGCCAACCTCCCTCTTGGCTACAACCGCGATTTGCAACTACTTAAAGATATTATATTCCCCGCCACACTCGAAATACGTCAATGCCTTGAAATGTGCCACTTTATGCTTGGCCATATCATCATCAACACCGACATTATTTCCGACTCAAAATACGACTATCTATTCACCGTAGAGGATGTCAACCGCTTGGCGCTCAGCGGCACTCCATTCCGCGAAGCATACCGCCAGATAGGTATGCAAGTGCAGCATGGCGAATACACTCCTCATCGCGAAGTCAATCACACTCATCAAGGCAGTATTGGCAATCTTTGCAATGACAAGATTGCAGAGAAAATGCGCAAAGTAATGCAAACTTTCGCCTGCTAAGACCGCCATTGACTCTACCGTAGTAGCAACATTGACGGCTGAAAACACCCTAAACCAGTTTTTACTTGATTTTGTAGTCAAATTTTAGTAACTTTGCTGATAATTAGACAATATCAACAAAATCAATAGACAATATGTGTGGAATTGTAGGATATATCGGCGACGAACAATGCTACCAAATACTCATTAAAGGGCTTCACCGACTTGAATATCGTGGCTACGACAGCGCTGGAGTTGCGTTAATCGACAGCAACAACAATATCAATCTATATAAATCACACGGCAAAGTCGCAGCACTCGAAAAGTTCTGCGAGTCGAAGGATGTCACTGGCACCATAGGTATTGCTCACACTCGTTGGGCTACTCACGGCGAGCCAAACGACGTCAATGCCCACCCCCACATGAGCCAAGATAGCAACATCGCTATCGTTCACAACGGCACAATCGAGAACTACAAGGTGCTGAAGCAGGCTCTCATCGAGCATGGTTGTGAATTCAGAAGCGAAACCGACACTGAAGTGCTCGTTCAGCTCATCGAATATATCAAAAACAGCAACAAGTGCTCACTCCTGTCGGCCGTTCGCGAAGCTCTCAACGAAGTAATCGGAGCATACGCAATTGCTGTAATCGACAAGAACACTCCCAACACCATTATAGCCGCTCGCAAGAGCTCTCCGTTGGTAATCGGAATAGGGGAGAACGCCACTTATCTTGCCTCAGATGCCACTCCAATCATCGATTATACCAACAAAGTCGTTTACCTAAACGATGATGAAATAGCTATAATCAAAAAAGATGAGCCTCTCAGCGTAATAAAGTCGAACAACGAGCCATCCAACATCGACATACAGACACTCAAGCTATCTGTATCGCAACTCGAAAAGGGTGGTTACCCCCACTTCATGCTCAAAGAGATATTTGAGCAGCCCAACACACTGCGCGACTGCATTCGTGGACGTGTTGTCAACGACCAAATACAGCTTTCGGGCGTAATGGATAACAAAGAGCGATTTATGAACGCCAAACGCATAATTATCGTTGCGTGTGGCACATCATGGCACGCAGGCTTGATTGGCAAGCGTCTGCTTATCGACTATGCTCGCATACCTGTTGAGGTGGAATACGCCAGCGAATTCCGTTATAGCAACCCCGTAATTAACCCCGACGACATCGTAATCGCTATATCTCAATCAGGCGAAACTGCCGACACTCTCGCTGCAATACAAATTGCCAAAGAGAAAGGCGCATTCGTCTATGGTGTTTGCAACGTAGTCGGCTCATCTATTGCTCGAGCCACCGATTCTGGCACTTACATCCACGTTGGTCCCGAAATTGGTGTAGCATCCACAAAAGCATTTACCGGACAGGTAACAGTGCTTACAATGCTTGCTATCGCCATCGGCCAACTTCGTGGCACAGTCGACGATCAGACCGTAGCAAAAATTGCTCAGTCTATTCGTCAAATGCCAGAGCTCATCACCGAAGCACTGAAACTCAACAAAGAGATTGAGCGATTGTCATACACATTCACTTACGCCCACAACTTCCTTTATTTAGGTCGTGGCTACAACTTCCCAAGCGCACTCGAAGGAGCGCTCAAGCTCAAGGAAATCAGCTATATCCATGCCGAAGGCTACCCAGCAGCAGAAATGAAGCATGGTCCTATCGCATTGATTGACCACGAACTCCCAACAGTGTTTATCGCCCCCTCCGACGAACTTCACGAAAAGATTATCTCCAACATCCAGCAGGTAAAAGCTCGTGGAGGCGCAGTTATCGCTGTAATCACTAAGGGTGACCAAGAGATTGCCAACCTCGCAAACTTCATCCTCGAAATACCCGAAGTTCCCGAATGTTTGTCGCCAATCCTCGTGTCAATCCCATTGCAACTTTTGGCTTACCACATCGCAGTCAAAAAGGGATGCAACGTCGATATGCCTCGTAACCTTGCCAAATCAGTTACCGTAGAATAATTCCAGCGTCAACCGCAAATTATTCCCCATACAAACCTAAACAGGCGTGCCGTTTGAGCGACACGCCTGCTTTTTTATTCTTCAGCCCTTGCTGCTTATTTCTTCTTAATGATATATGTGCGATGTGGAGCAGCAATACCTGTCAAGCGACCTTTCTTCACTTTGAATTCCTTGCCGTAAACCTCATCGTAGTATGTGCCATTGGGCAATCCTGTAGGCAGGTCGATAAAGTTTTCAATGCCTGAAATATTGACAATTGCAGCACCTTTTTTGCCGCGGTTCACCATTAGCAATTCGCCATTTTCCGATATCTGAATATCCTCTTTCTGTCCTTTCATAGCTTGACGGAACTTGTTCACAGCAGCAACTTCGGGGTGGAAAAACTCATCGTTACCGCGAGCACCCAACAGGTTGTCGCCCCAGTAAGCCTTGCGAGTTGAATTCATCGGACGGCTAAAGAACAGTGGCACACCATTTTGGCGAGCAGTCAAGAATACCCAAGCAGTGCGGATTTGCTCATCGGTCAGATGAGCGCTCTCGTGAGCATTGGCATAAGTGTCGTGGCTTTCTACCCAAGTTGTAAGGTATTCGGGTGCTGCTTGATGATACCAGCTGACCAAATCGACACCTTTAGCATTACCCTTGTCGAGCACCTCGCGAAGTATGTGGCCATAACTTGAAGCAGTCTGTCCCATATAGTCGGCATACTCAGCCTCAGGCACGTTGCGGTCCTGAAGAATTTCGCCATACACAAACAAGTCATCGTAAGGCACAGCCAATCGAACACCCTTCACAGCTTTGCGTCCGGTTGCAACATCCCAGAAGTCATTCTCCTTAACGCCTGAAGCAGTGTCAACAGGGTCGGAGTGCACGCCAATATGCTTAGCTGTGTCGTAGCGGAAACCGCCCACACCAAGGCTCAACAAGTCGTTGACAAACTCCATATAATATTTCTGGAAATCGGGATTCTCAGTATTTACGTCGGGCAGCGCGCCAGAGCCCCACAATGTGCACTGGTATCGGTCGTTATAGTCCTTTACAGGATTGAGACCCTGCGAATGATACAACTTGTCGCGACCACCAACAGCCTTAACGAAATCTTCCGAAACGGCATCCACATCAAATGCAGTGTGGTTAGGCAACACGTCGACTATCACTCGGATATCATACTTAGCAGCTGAGTCCATCATCACCTTCATTTGGTCGCGAGAGCCAACAATCTGATTACCAATCTTCCATGCAGTAGGCTGATAATAGTAGTACCAGTTGCCTTCGGTCACATCTTCGTCGAAAATCTTCTTAGAGCTGCCCTTAGGGTTATAACATTCCTGCACTGGCGAAGTCTGAATCATCGTAAATCCTGCATCGGAAATGCGTTTCATATTCTCAGCAATAGTTGGGAAATTCCAACTCCACACATGCAAAATTGCATCAGTGTTAGTCACATCAGGATTGTGAGTTACGCGATCTTTAGCCCCAATTGGCATAGCAACCGCCGCAGCTAAAGCCGCTATCAAAATTGATTTATTCATAATTTATAAATGTAAGTTTGACATTGTCCAATAACAAATTCAAAGATATGAATTTTTTCTGAATTTAGTTCCTTAATAATTACAAAATATTTACTACTTTTGTAGTGTTCTCATCGCAATCTCGCCATTGCGTGAGTATTCGATGAGAACAGACATACTAAAAGGCGTTTACTACGCTTTGGTTTTGACGTTCTGAAATCTGGACAATTTCATATCCTGTCAAGAACAAAGCAGCGTGAATGGCCTCGTTGATGTGTTTCTAACGCATCTATTGTGCTTTACAGCTATTGGTGTATTCATGCGCCAACGGTTGCAACATTGGCATAATAGTGTTGTTATACATATCGGCGTGAGGCTTTAGCGTTGCTCGTTTCGACAGGATGGGCAGTCCAGAGCCTCAGAACGTGGAGCGAGCGACAGTGCTTGGGCTTCACGCTTTTTTTATGTCTTATACGATTCCTACACTACTAACTAAATCAGCGGTTGCCGTAGCCCTCGACCGCCTTGCAATGGGCTATGACGACAACCCCAAAGGACTCGCAAATCAAGTCGAAGCAGCGAGTTGCTGAGCGCGGCGAAGTGTTTACAGCCGAGCGTGAGGTCAATGCAATGCTCGACCTCGTTGCCAACGAATGTTTACGCCCCGATTCGCGATTTCTTGAGCCGGCTTGTGGCGACGGCAATTTCCTTGCGGCTATTCTAAAGCGCAAGCTCGCCGAACTGCGCAGAAAATACAAAAAGAGCGCTCATGACTATGAAAAACAAGCTATCGTAGCTATCGGTAGCCTCTATGGCGTGGATATAATGAACGACAACGTTGAAGCCTGTCGTCAGCGCCTGTACGCCATTTGGGATGAAGAATACACCGCCCATTGCAAAACTGAAGCATCCGACGAAACTCGTCAAGCAGTCAAGTTCATCATCGCACGAAACATTATCAATGGCAATGCACTGACGCTAATGTGTGTCGACTCCGAGGGGAACGACATCGATGCACCTATTGTCTTTTCGGAATGGACTCTCATCAGCGGCTGCCAAATGCAACGCTCCGACTACACTATGGCTGACTTGCTATTGCACAACGACAGAACTCAATCCGACGGTATGAACAGCCTGTTCGCTCTCACCGAAGATGAGAAAGAGGAGGGTGGAATATTCCTTCGACGATACATCACTCACTACAAAAAAGTTCAAGACTATGGCGACTAACGATTTATTTAAGCAGGTATATAATCCCGACGTACTCTCCTGCATAGCCAATCTGAGCAGCGATGAGGTGTTTACACCACCTGAATTGGCAAACAAAATCATCGACCTATTGCCACAAGAACTGTTTGAGAATCCCGATACAACATTTCTCGACCCTTGCTGCAAGAGTGGGGTATTTCTTCGTGAAATAGCAAAGCGTCTTATCCGTGGGCTTGAGCGTCAGATTCCCGACCTTGAAAAGCGCCTTGAGCATATATTCAGCAAACAGCTTTTCGGCATCGCAATAACCGAACTCACAGGAATGCTAACGCGACGCAGCGTCTATTGTTGCAAACACCCTAACGGAGAGCTTTCGGTTTATCAATTCCCCGAAGATAAGCCACAAGGGAACGTAATCTACCAACGCATATCGCACACGTGGCAAAATCGCAAATGCGTCTATTGTGGCGCATCACAAAGCGAATATGACCGCGGCAACGAACTCGAGCAATATGCTTATCAATTTATTCACAACTTAGATGTAGAGAAACTATTCAATATGAAATTCGACGTAATAATTGGCAACCCACCTTATCAACTGAGTGACGGCGGAGCTCAAGCAAGCGCAATTCCTATATATAATAAATTCGTGGTAAATGCAAAGAAACTATTTCCCAACTATATAGTAATGATTACTCCATCAAGATGGTTTAGTGGAGGTAGGGGACTTGATAAATTTAGAAAAGAAATGCTAAATGATACGCATTTGAAAATAATTCACGATTTTCCAGATGCATCAGAATGTTTCCCTGGAGTTGAAATTAAAGGTGGTGTTAGTTATTTTTTATGGGACAAATCACATCAAGGAATGTGTGACGTGCATACCCATTCTAAGGGAGAAATAGTATCATCTACCACAAGACCATTATTAGAAAAAGGTTTAGAATTTTTCATAAGATATAATGAATTGATTTCAATCTATAGAAAAGTTTCAGGAGAAAGACCTTTTTCAAATATAGTTTCATCAATGAAGCCATACGGATTAAGGGGAGATTTCTTTAGTAATCCTTCAAAATATGGTTTACCCCAAGTGAGCGAAGAAGCAATTAAAAATGGATATAAAATTCATGGATTAGACGCTCAACTTAAAAGAACAATAAGACATATTCCTAATACGTATCCGCTCCCCAATAAAGAACTTTTAGACGGTTATAAGATGTTTATGCCGCGAAACCAAGGGTCTGGTCAACTTGGAGAAGTATTCTCGTTGCCGATTTTCGCAGCTCCAGATGAATTATGCACTGAAACATTTATTGTAATTGGTCCTTTTAAGACAGAGAAAGAAATGTATAACTGCTTTTCTTACATAAAGACTAAGTTCTTTCGTGCTTTAATAGGGATTAAAAAAATTGACCAAGGAATGTCAAAAGGTGTTTATCAGTGTGTTCCCATGCAAGACTTCTCCAAACCTTGGACAGATGAAGAACTCTACGCAAAATACGGTTTAACCGACGAAGAAATAGCCTTTATTGAATCGATGATTCGACCAATGGAATAATGTAATGCGCTATGAACCACAAGTTTTTCCCTCAGCGTCCGAACGTAACGCCAACTATTTACGTCTATAAGCTAATCGGCGTAACCACTCACGAAGGTTATCTGAAAATTGGCTACACCGACCGCACTGCAAAAGTTCGTATTGATGAGCAAACCCGCACTGCCAACCTCAAATACGAAATATTGTACACCGACTCGGCGATGAAATCCGACGGCTCTTGCTTTACCGACAAAGATGTTCATAATCTGCTTGAGCGTCGCGGATTTATGCGCCTTAACCCCGAAGACAAAACCTGCGAGTGGTTCAAATGCAATCTCAACGATATAAAAGCAGCAATCGTAGCGCTGCAATCGGGCAATCGTAACATTGAAAATCGAACGGAAACGTTCGGTATGCGACCAGAGCAATATAATGCAGTAAAGCAGACCTATAACTACTTCAAAGAAGCATCACTCGATGATCCTGACCGCACGCCTAAATTTCTCTGGAATGCAAAAATGCGCTTCGGAAAAACGTTTGCCTCGTATCAGTTGGCAAAGAAGATGAAACTCACGCGTGTGCTTGTGCTGACATTCAAGCCCGCAGTTGAATCGGCGTGGCGCGACGACCTGCTGACGCACGTCGATTTTGAGGGGTGGCAATATATCTCAAACAAGGATGCGCTGAACAACAATCTCAATATCGATCAGGAGTTTGAACGAGCCGATAAGAGCCGACCAATCGTAGTGTTTGGCTCGTTTCAAGACCTTTTAGGTACAAACGAAAGTGGCGGTATCAAACCGAAAAATGAGTTTATTCACGCCACAAATTGGGACTTGGTAATATTCGATGAATACCACTTCGGAGCATGGAAGCAGCGAGCCAAAGACCTTTTTGCAAAAGAAGATGAAGAGTCGGCCGTTGAATTCGATGCCGAAAAATATAAAGATGAGGAAGCTAACAATGCAATCAACGAAACTTGGCTTCCTATCACTACAAAGTATTATCTTTTCCTCTCTGGAACGCCATTCAGAGCTATCAACAATGGCGAATTCATCGAGGAACAGATATTCAACTGGACATACTCCGACGAACAGCGAGCAAAAGCCGAATGGAAAGGGAGCGGAAATCCTTATCTTGCTTTGCCACGAATGGTTATGCTTACCTATCGAATGCCCGACGACGTGCAAGAGGTAGCAAAACAGGGCGAATTTAATGAGTTCGACCTCAACCTATTCTTTGCTGCAGAAGGTAAAGGAGAAAATGCACGATTCAAATATGAAAATGAGGTGCAAAAATGGTTGGATCTAATTCGTGGCAACTATCTGCCTGCAAGCATCGACGATTTGAAACTTGGCCACGACAAACGTCCACCGATGCCATTTAGCGACACGCGATTGCTCAACGTGCTCTCGCATACTCTATGGTTTCTACCCAACGTAGCATCATGCTTTGCAATGGCAAACCTGCTCAAGCAGAAACAAAACAGATTCTATCACGACTATCGTGTGATTGTATGCGCAGGCACAAAGGCAGGCATAGGTCTTGCAGCATTGCATCCTGTTCAAGCCAATATGGGCGACCCACTGACTACCAAAACAATAACGCTCACTTGCGGCAAACTGACAACTGGCGTCACGGTAAAACCGTGGACCGGCATTTTTATGCTTCGCAATCTGAAAAGCCCCGAAACATATTTCCAAGCTGCATTCCGAGTGCAAAGCCCATGGGAAGTGAAAAACGAGGAGGGCAAAAAGACGATTATGAAACACGAATGCTACGTGTTCGACTTTGCAATCGACCGCGCACTGCGCCAAATTTCGGACTATAGTTGCCGTTTGGATATCAACGAAAGCAATCCCGAAGCTAAAGTAGGAGAATTTATCAAATTTTTGCCTGTGTTAGCTTTCGACGGTAGCAGTATGAACGAGGTTAATGCTCAAGCTATTCTCGACATTGCCCTTGCTGGAACATCGGCTACACTGTTAGCAAAACGCTGGGAGTCAGCCCTATTGGTGAACGTTGATAATGACACACTTAAACGCTTGTTGGCAAGCCCAGAAGCAATGAAAGCGCTGATGAACATCGAGGGATTCCGCAACCTAAACAACGACATCACAACCATTATCAACAAATCAGAGGCCGTTAAGAAAGCTAAGAAAGAGAACTCCAACAAATCAGAAAAAGAAAGAAAGGAATTAACAGCCGAAGAAAAGGAGATGAAGAGCAAGCGCAAAGAAATACAAGAGAAATTGATAAAATTTGCCGCTCGAATACCTGTGTTTATGTACCTGACCGACTATCGCGAACGTTGTTTGGAGGATGTTATCACTCAATTGGAGCCAGGATTGTTCAAAATGGTCACTGGATTGAGCGTAGAGGATTTCAGTATGCTCAACACGTTAGGATTGTTTAATTCCAGCCTGATGAACGATGCAATCTTCAAGTTCAAACGCTACGAAGACACAAGCCTAACCTACACAGGCATTAACAAGCATACGAGCAATGAAATTGGTGGCTGGGATACGACTATCCGCAAAGAGCAATACGAAAAGATATTCTACAACCAGCCTTCAGCAATTTCAGAGAACATCAATAGCGCAAACTCTGCTTATTCATCGAGCGAGCAGGGTAGTGGAGACTCTCCGACTACTCAACTTCCAACCGACGATGTAGAAAACACGTACAGCGATGTAGAAGCAGGATGCAATGTGCATCACGATAAATTTGGCAGTGGTACAATCACAAAAATCGACCGGGAGAATAACTACGTTTACGTCAAGTTTTTTATTGGCGAGAAGAAATTCAATTTCCCCGATTCTTTCCAAAGAGGCTTCCTAAAGCTCGATTAACGTTATTCTGCTAAATCATAGCGGTTTATCAGTCGTTGCGAGCTATTAAAAGCATCGATGATGTTGAATTTTGGGGTGCAAAGTTTGAGTTTTGGTGGAGATTGCGTAAATTTGTGCCTTAAATTCATTATTGTAATATGTCAGACCTCCGATTTAAAGTAGTGGAAGAGGCTTTCGACCGCAAAGCCGTACACGTCGACATCCCCAACGAGCGTCCCGAAGCCTATTATGGCAAGTATGTGTTCAATCGCCAAAAGATGTTTGAATACCTACCTAAGCAAACCTACGACGCATTGGTCAATGCTATTGACAACAAAGAGCCGCTATCGCGCGAAATAGCCGACAGCGTGGCTCAAGGTATGAAAAAATGGGCTATCGACAATGGTGCTCGCCACTATACTCACTGGTTTCATCCGCTAACCGACGGCACTGCCGAAAAGCACGACGCCTTCATCGACCACGACGGTAAGGGTGGGGTAGTAGAAACTTTTACTGGCAAGCTGCTCGTCCAACAGGAGCCTGACGCATCAAGCTTCCCCAATGGGGGTATTCGCAACACGTTCGAAGCTCGCGGCTACTCGGCTTGGGACATCTCTTCGCCTGCATTTATTCTCGACAAAACCCTTTGTATTCCAACGATATTTATCTCATACACAGGGGAATCGCTCGATTATAAAACTCCACTGCTTCGCTCAATCAATGCTGTCGATAAGGCTGCAACTGCCGTGGCTCGCTATTTCGACCCGACGGTTAAGCATGTAAACAGCTTCCTTGGCTGGGAACAGGAGTATTTCCTCGTTGACGAGGCGCTCTATTCAGCCCGTCCCGACTTGGTAATGACCGGTCGCACTCTTATGGGTCACGAAAGTGCTAAAAATCAGCAGCTTGAAGACCATTATTTCGGTGCAATTCCGTCGCGAGTTGAAGCATTTATGCTCGACCTCGAAATCGAATGTCACAAGCTCGGCATCCCTGCAAAGACGCGTCATAACGAGGTGGCACCCAACCAGTTTGAGTTGGCTCCAATCTATGAGGAAACCAACCTCGCCAACGACCACAACCTACTGCTGATGTCAATAATGTCGGAAGTAGCACGTCGCCACAATTTCCGCGTGCTCCTTCACGAAAAGCCATTTGCAGGCATCAACGGCTCAGGTAAGCACAACAACTGGAGCCTCGGCACTGACACAGGCGTTGCGCTCTTCTCTCCGGGCAAAACACCAATGCAAAACCTGCAATTCATCACCTTTGTAGTCAATGCAATGGCTGCCGTCTATCGCCATAATGGGCTGTTAAAAGCCTCTATCTCGTCGGCAACGAATGCTCACCGTCTTGGCGCAAACGAAGCTCCTCCTGCTATCATTTCAATCTTTACTGGCACATACCTCGCCAACATTCTCAACAAGATTGAGAAAAGCGATTCAGCCGACATTCTCGATTTCTCAACCAAAGAGGGTATGTCGCTCGGATTGTCGCAGATTCCAGAGATTCTTGTCGACAACACCGACCGCAACCGTACATCGCCATTTGCATTCACCGGCAACCGCTTCGAATTCCGCGCCGTAGGCTCGTCAGCCAACTGCGCATCGGCAATGTTAGCCCTCAATGCGGCTGTAGCCGACGAACTCAACTCATTCAAAGCCAAAATTGATGCTCGCTTAGCAAAAGGGGAGGACCTTACCAACGCTCTCTTCAACGAAATTCGTGCACTTATCATCGAAACTAAGCCTATCCACTTCGACGGCAATGGTTATAGCGACGAATGGCGTCAAGAAGCTGAAGCTCGCGGACTCGACTGCGAGACTTGCGTGCCTAAAATCTTCGATGCTTATCTTCTCAACTCGTCAATTGAGATGTTTAAGCGCACTGGCGTACTGTCGGAGGTTGAACTCGAAGCCCGTAACGAGGTAAAATGGGAGATGTACACCAAGAAAATACAGATTGAAGCACGTGTGCTGGGCGATCTTGCAATGAATCACATTGTGCCGGTAGCCACTCGCTATCAGTCGTTCTTAGTCGACAACTTGGTTAAAATCAAGTCATTATTCCCCGAAGAAAAGTTTGCACAGTTTGTAGAACAAGACCTTGGCAACATCGAAAAGATTGCAGGGCACATGTCGACAATCAAACGCGAGGTTGAAAATATGGTCGAAGAGCGCCGACTCGCCAATCAAATTGAATCAGAACGAGAAAAAGCTATTGCGTACCACGACAACGTGGTGCCACGCATGGAAACAATCCGCTACCACATGGACAAACTCGAACTGATGATTGACAACGAAATGTGGCCCTTGCCCAAATATCGCGAACTCCTCTTCATACGATAACGCTCGAATTATATCGGCAACCGCCCGCCATTTAGCATATCATTATAATGCAAGCACTCCGAAGCTCAACCGCCTCGGAGTGCTGCTATTTTGTTAATGCTTTTATTTTCTGATCTGATTCGGATTCGGCAAATAGAGAGTGTGGCTAAAGTACGAGCCTAATAGGTTTGGCTGAAGTGCGGTTAATGATGTAAATCCCTGTTGGGATTGCACTCAAATCGAGTTCAGAAACGTTGCGATACGATGCTACACGCGTTCCTATTACGTTATAAACCTCAACCACTGACTGAACGTCAGTAAATATAATGCGCTTGTTATCAATACGATAGTCAACGTCTGCCAAATCATTAATAATACTCTCTGAGTTTGTTGTCTTCGAGCTCATATTCAACTGATAAAGTGCAAAATAATAGCCTGGCATAAGCACTGCAATATGTTGAACTTTTTCATTGTTACCCAAAGTAACACTTGCCGATAGTTGTGGGTAAGTATCATAAATCATCATTGCCTCATCGCTAATCGATGCTAAAGCTGTTAGCGACTGGCTTGTTTCCGGGTCAAACGATAATGTTGTAATCGATTTTTCAGGCGCTTGTGCCGGCGCTGCTTCTGTCCACTTGCCAATACGGAATTCATACGTAGAAGTTTTCAGATTGCATGCACCATAAACCACAAAGTTCTGTCCATTATAATCAAATGTATTGAGCCCATAGCAGCCTTCGATCAAATCACCACCCAGGGCACAAATCTCAGTGCTTGACGTAGCACTAAACTGCCAGATTTTGTGGTAGTTAGCGTTATCAGCATAGTCTACATACCCATCGCCTAATGCTTTAGCAACGCCTAACTTCTTTACTTGATAATTTGTACCAATATTTCTAAGTCTTGTTGTTGTAACAGAACCGTCCTCAAACACTATATATTCGAGAGCTTGCTGCTTGCTTGACTCATTCGACACCGGCATAAACAATTCGAAATTACCATTTGTAAGGTCACCTGAAGCTGATGGATACCCCCAATGCGTGTAATTATGAAAACCAGTTAACGACGCTTTGTATTCCTTCTTGACATTACCAGTCTCTTTATCAATGTTATAGATTATTACTTCTCGACTTTTATTTTTAATTATATATGAAAAGCAGACTGTCAATTCCTGCGTTGCATCATCTAACAAAATGAATGGAACTCCATACAGATTATAATCCGAGAGTGTAAAGGATAGGGTAGATGCTGGAGTGCCGTCAGCTACGTTGTAACGAGCAATATCGAAAGTCAAATACTCTTCATAACTCTGATTATCAGCAAAATAAACATATTTATCATCGATAGCAACAGAATTAGGGTAACTAAAGTCAGAACTACCAGCCGAATTAAATTGCACTAACTTATGAAGATAATATGTCTGATTATTATGATCAAACGATGTTTGTGCACGTGATAATAGGGGAGAACAAACTATCAGAACAGCAAAAAATAACAGCTTATAAAATCTTGAAGTAAAACTACTTATCATATTATTAATAGCTTAGAATTTGTACAAATGAAATCTCATTTTAATTAAACTAATCGATAGAATATTGCCAACGAACGTCTTTTATAATAATCAATAAATCAGATATTCTCGCAATATTCTAACTAATTGATTACAAACTTACAGAATTATTCGATAACATACAAGCAAACGATTCCTTTTGTGAAAATTTCACACTCTAAGAAAATAAAAACATCGAGATTAAAATTTATATATAAATATTATTTAGGGATAGTGAGAAAATGAGAAAAATGAGTTAGAACATTATACATCAGCAATTTAGATATTTATAATATAATGAGAACGATTGCGAATGGTTGAGAATTGCCAAGCTGAAAGAAATAGGGGGCTGATTTAGAGGACTGATTTTCCCAAAATCGATGAATTTCATGATATTTATTCATTTGTTTTACATAATATAGATTATGTTAGTTTTATTATCATATTATATTGAGATTGAGATGTAATTGAATATATCATTTCAGAACTATTCTTTGTCGTCTATAATTACGTATTTTGAACCTTATTTCAATTTTATTCTCAAATACGGAATCTCGGCATGATTAACTTCATCACAAATTGTAATGTTGATGCTCGATAACCTCGTGAGAATTTCAAAATTGTTGAAGTAATGAGATTTTTTCTATTTGGTCTGAATCATATAACATCGATATTTCAAAACAATGTTTTACTATATCTCTGTAGAACAATAGTTTAATAGAGAAATTAATGCGATTTTGCCTTCGATAACTCGCTGAGAATTTAAAATTCAATCAAAACTGGTGTAATACACACAAAATTTAAAGTATGAATGGGATATTGATAAAATTCCGGAGTTTTGATCGAATTTCGGACTAAATACAGGTTTTCGTCATTTTTGAAGCTATAAACTGTGTTTACAAATTAGAATATAGTCAAATTTTATTTTGTAAATAAATTTGCAAACTCATATAAAATCGCAAATTTTGTTATCGTAAATTCAAATTTACATCCCTTAATCGTTAAAAATTTACTTTTAATTCGCCGATTTTTCTGATATTAAATTTTGCGTATTAACAAAATCAATCTGTTCTCAAAGGTCAATTTTGGCGATTTAACACATATTTACAATCCGCATAACTGCTTGACTTTCATACTAATTATCTAATTTTTCTATAGTTTTTCTTCAGCATTTACACTACCCGACGCTTTATGTCGCCATTTTACAGCTAATATCCCGAGTTAATCACCTATAAATCATACATAATAGTAAATATACTTATACCAATACTCTAATTACCAACCATAGCTCTACCCTACTTTGTGCTTCGATTCTCATAAACTATGGCGAATTACTGATTAACTCTGTAAATATTATTAACAAAATAAAATTTGCAAATTCCAATTTTATTAATTACATTTGCATACTCAAAATTTTACAAATCAAAACGACATGGACATAGTCAGCCGCCTAAAAAAATTCATGGAATTTGAAAAAGTAGCAAGCACTCAGTTTGCTGATCGCTGTGGAATTCCCCGCCCCACTGTTTCACAGATACTCAATGGTAGAAACAAAAAGATTAGTGACGAACTAATCGGCAAGATTCATGCAGCATTTCCCTCGTTATCCGTGTTATGGCTGATGTTTGGCGAGGGAGATATGAACGTCGCTTCAAATAACGAAATCTCAGAGCCTCAAAACCACGAAAAATTTGGCTTTTCGGAAACTCAAGACCCTGAACACATGATATTTAGCGCTGACCAAATTGAATTTAATGCTGACCAGAAAAATGAGTCAGATAATTTCGGAGGGCTTTTTAGCGAAAATTTCAGTGCAAACCAGCCCAAAAATGCCTCAGAAAAAAATATTATCAAAAAAATTTCTGAAACATCCAGCGACTGCTACAAAAAAATCACAAGCATCGTTGTGTTCTACGACGACAGCACATTCCAAACCTTCAACCCCTCCGCTCTCTAACATTGTGCGCACCAACACGAAGGCACAAATCAAAAAGAGCAAACGTAACGATGACAACAGCGCAAAAAAAACGATAAGCGCAAACATATCTCCACATACAAAGCTAACACATACAAAAAAATCTCAGGCAATTAAAACCTGAGATTTTTTCATTATAGTATTGTGAAGATAGATGATGGGATTTTCGAGAGTTTTTTATAACTTTGTCATTATGGAAAAGTATAACAAACGTATGGGCGATTTTCGGATTACCGAGAACGCCGCTATTGCCGAAAATTATTCATTATTGAAGCTTATTCCGGTCGAAGGATTGCTATCAGACAGCGCAATCCGTCCTGGTCAGTTTGTACAAGTTGTAACGCCTAACAATGCAACATATCTGCGACGTCCAATCTCGATATGCTACATTGACAATGACGCTAATGAGATGTGGCTTTTGATACGCAAAGCTGGCGACGGCACTCGTGCATTGTGCGACCAACCAAATGGCGCTACAATTAATATGATTTATTCGCTCGGCAACGGATTCGACCTGTCAGAAGCAGGCAGTTCTCCCCTTCTGATTGGCGGTGGCGTAGGCGTAGCCCCTCTGCTCAATCTCGGAGCAGAGCTGAATCGTCAAGGAATCAAGCCTACATTCTTGCTCGGAGCGCGCTCAGCCAAAGATGTGCTATTAGCTGAAGAATTCGCCAAATATGGCGATGTACACGTTTCAACAGAGGACGGCTCAGCTGGCGAAAAGGGGCTCGTTACAACAAACACAATACTCAATAGCGAGTTTACTCACATCTATTGCTGCGGGCCTATGCCAATGATGAAAGCTATTGCAAAAATAGCTCGCGAAAAATCAACCCCATGCGAAGTTTCGTTGGAAAACGTAATGGCTTGCGGTGTTGGTGCTTGCTTGTGCTGCGTAGAAAAGACCACAGCAGGCAACGTCTGCGTATGCAAGGAAGGTCCAGTATTCAATATCGACCAACTACTTTGGTAATCTAATTTAACGACTACATTATGGCTAATCTTAATGTCAATATAGGTAATCTCTCTCTCAAAAACCCAGTGCTCACAGCGTCGGGAACTTTTGGCTACGGCGAAGAATTTGCCGATTTCATTGATTTAAACCGCCTTGGTGGTTTTATCGTCAAAGGCACTACATTAGAGCCACGTCAGGGAAACGATTATCCTCGCATGGTTGAAACTCCTTCTGGTATGCTCAACGCAGTTGGACTCCAAAATAAGGGTGTTGAATATTTCATCTCAGAGATATACCCACGCTTGCTGCAATACGATTCAGAAATCATCGTCAATATATCAGGCTCATCAATCGACGACTACCGCAAAGTTGCTGAAATGCTTGCGCCACTCGACCGCATTCGCGCTATTGAAGTCAATATTTCGTGCCCAAACGTCAAATCTGGCGGTATGGCATTCGGCACCACCACCGAAGGGGCTGCCTCGGTTACTAAAGCTGTGCGCGAAGCATTCCCTAAAACTCTTATTGTAAAGCTCTCGCCCAACGTAACATCTATTGCCGACATAGCACGCGCAGTTGAAGCCGAAGGTGCCGATTCCGTTTCTTTAATCAACACCCTTATGGGTATGGCGATTGATGTAGAACGCCAACGACCATACCTGTCAACTATTACAGGTGGACTCTCAGGCGCAGCCGTACGCCCAGTAGCGGTACGTATGGTATGGCAAGTGAGTAAGGCTGTGAAAATCCCTGTAATCGGGCTTGGCGGCATTATGAACGGTCGCGATGCTATAGAATTTATGCTTGCAGGAGCGAGGGCAATCGAGGTTGGCACAGCCAATTTCATCAACCCAGCAGTAACAGTTGAAATTGTTGACTACATGAACGACTACTGCGAGCGCCACGGCGTCAAAGATATCAACGAAATAGTTGGAATGATCTGATTTACAGAGCTTAGCTTCACCAACAAAAATTATCAATGTGAAGCTAATACAAGCGGACAATCAGAGCGAAACCAAGCTGGGCAAATCGCCACAACCTTCTGAATAATACAAATCTGAGGCTCGGAACATTGCATCAAGTTTAGCAATAGCTTCTGAGCCTCCGTTATTCATTAACAATTCGATATCATCGAGGAGAAATTCATCGACTGAACTACGTCGTAAAATCGCCACTGAGTGCCCAGTATAGACTGTTGAGCATATTTCCTGCTCAAATGGAGAAACAACTACCCTTTCGCCGTCAAAATCGACTATAGAAAGAGGCATTACACCTGCATCGCATAAGATATGCGGAGCCAACACCCTATGTTCCAACAATATAGTCGCCATTTAATTACCTATCAAATCGACGAAGCTGAACATTCGAGAAATCAGGCTTAGACGAATTATCATCGTTAGTTATCCCCTGCTTATTCCTAAAAAGACGTCGCTGCTGCCCTCTTTGATTGTAGGTCGCGGGAATATTTCGAGTTCGTACGAGAGCCACACTATCGGCAAAAATAACTTCGCCATACGCAGGCTCAAACGTAATGCTACCATATATCGATTCAGGTATTCGAGTTGAATCTGTTACCAAACGTATCTTTATCCAACCCGCTTTTTCTGCACTGCTATTGCGGAATTCAATTTCGCCGTCGTCATACTCAGCCACTAAAATAGTGCTCGCTTTAGCATCTCCGTCCCTATGATTGAGGAGTTTCAACTGAAGGGTATAGTTATCACCAGCTTGCCAGTTGTCGTCCTTATCATACTTAAACGTAATAAACTTCGACGGCAAATCGGAATTAATACGATAGGTTGGCGAAAGAGTCCACACATCAATCGAGTCACCCGCTGCATATACAACAGTTTGCTTAGCCGACCGTTCTGCCCTGC
The DNA here is from genome assembly GCA_017629835.1 of Muribaculaceae bacterium. Classification (GTDB taxonomy): domain Bacteria; phylum Bacteroidota; class Bacteroidia; order Bacteroidales; family Muribaculaceae; genus JAGBWK01. Next base: position 53,871 of record JAGBWK010000005.1, read on the forward strand.
GCGCATCCTCTTCCAATTGTGCAATCACATTATCATATATCTCAATATAATCTTCAATATGATTGCCATACCAAACAAACGACGTATCTACCTGCTCAGCAGTGACACCATGTTTGGCATAGATAGATTGCTTGAGAACTTTACGCATAGAATCATTATAGAACGAACTGCGCTGAAGATCAACCAACCCTTCCCCCATGTGAATATCTAACAACAGAGAAGCCATTTCCTCTTTATCGAGCACATTGCTCGGCAATCGTGAGCAAGAACTCACGACAACTACTGCCAACAGCAAGGCAATTACTCGAACAATTGACCTCTCTAATCTAAACATTTCGTATATGATTAATCTTTATTCTCGTTGGGCGTATCGTCATTCAAAGGCTGTCGTTTCAGCGACTCTTTGAGTAAAACGAACGAATCGTTCATTTGTTTTGAGTAAAACAGAATAACACAGATAACGCCTACCGAAATAGCAGCATCAGCCACATTAAACACAGGGCTGAAAAACTCGAAGTATTCCCCTCCAACAAAGGGCACCCAGTCAGGCCAATAGAAATGGAACAGTGGGAAATGGAACATATCCACTACCATACCATGAAAGAGCGGAGCATAACCACCTTCAGGAGGGAAAAGCGACGCTACCTCTGGTGGATATGGATTATTGAAAATCAACCCATAGAATAAGCAGTCAATAATATTGCCGATTGCACCTGCGATAATCAAAGCCACACAGATAATAAAACCCTTCTTCAGCTTAGCATTGCGGAGCTTAACGACAGCGAAAATGACGCACGCCACAAACACAATGCGGAAGAGCGTTAAGAAAAATTTGCTCCCAATGGTCCAACCAAAAGCCATTCCCGGATTTTGGACAAAATTCAACTTAAACCATGAGAAAATTTCTAATTCCTCACCCCAGTAAAAGTTAAGTTTGACCCAAAACTTGAGGACTTGGTCGATTAAAACAACCATTAGGGCGACAAACAATGCAAGTCGTCCAGTTGTAAAAAATCTATTTTCTTTTATCACCGTTTGTCAGTCTTTTGATCAACATTAAGTGTAGCATGAGGCACAGCGCGCAGACGTTCCTTTGGAATCAACTTACCAGTATTGCGGTCAATTCCATAAGTTTTATTCTCAATTCTGACGAGTGCAGCTTGCAAATGCTGAATAAACTTTTGCTGGCGCATAGCTAATCTTCCAGCTTCTTCTTTACTCAATGTGCTCGCACCTTCTTCAAGAACTTTGAATGTAGGTGATGTATCAGAGATATCATTGCTATCTGAATTATTCATGCTACTGCGTAGCAATTCAAAATCTTCTTTAGCTTTGTTGAGTTTATCCATGATGAGTTCTTTAAACTCCTGAAGCTCCTCATCTGAGTAACGCGTTTTTTCGCTCATAATCAAATTTTTATTATCGTTTGTTCATTGCTTAATAAACAAACTTTGTAATTGTTTAGATATTATATTTAAGGTAATCGCAATGACATTATTGCAAGCCAGCATCGAAAAGATGCTGTGTGCTATGGCTGATTATCTCAACTATAACACACAGATTTATGATTACTGCTTTGTTACTGACACTTTGACCATTAAGCCGTCAATATCAAGCACTTCATCCTCTTGGGAGTCAACCGACGCTGCTATCGAGATTGAATTAGCGAGCACCTGATTTTTAATATATTCGCCAAAAGAATCTACAGCATCATCGATAGCTTCATTCGACTCGACTACCACATTGATACGATCAGTAATATCGTAATCGCGGCTCTTACGAATGTTTTGAATTCGATTCACTAAATCGCGTGCAACGCCTTCGCGTCGTAGTTCATCAGTAATAGTGATATCGAGTGCGATTGTGACATTGCCTTCGTTAGCAACAAGCCAGCCCGGGATATCTTCAGAGAAGATTTCAACGTCGGCTGCATCGATTGTTGCAGGTACGCCTTCGATTTCGATTGTTATATTACCATTCTTTTCGAATTCAACAATCTCTTTCTGAGAAAGCGCTGTAATAGCAGCAGCTACCGACTTCATCTGCTTGCCAAATTTCGGACCAAGTTTCTTAAAGTCGGGCTTAACTTTCTTAACAAGCACACCGTCGTCGTTGCTTACAAACTTAAATCCTTTCACGTTGACTTCCGAAAGAATCAACTGCGACATTGCTTCAACAGCTTCGCGTTGTGCGTCATCTGCCACTGGAATCATCAACGTAGATAGAGGCTGACGCACTTTGATATTAACTTTACGACGAAGCGCAAGCACCATTGATGTGATTGTCTGCGCAAGCGCCATGCTGTTTTCAAGATTTGAGTCAATCAGCGACTGATTAGCAACTGGGAATTCTGACAAGTGAACTGACGAGCAGCCAGTCAAATCGCGATAAAGCATATCGGAGTAGAATGGCGCAAATGGAGCCATTAACTTAGCTACAGTCTTAAGACAGGTATAAAGTGTCTGATAAGCTGAAAGTTTATCTGCATTCATACCACCACCCCAGAAACGCTTACGATTCAAGCGAACATACCAGTTACTGAGATTGTCGTTAACAAAATCGTTGATTGCACGAGCAGCACGAGTAGGCTCGTAGTCGTCAAGACTTTCGTCAACTGTCTTAATAAGAGAGTTGAGCAACGAAAGAATCCAGCGGTCAATTTCGGGACGCTCGCAATCCGACAATTGAGGTTCTTCGCCTGTGAAGCCATCAACATTGGCATACAGAGAGAAGAATGAATAGGTATTGTAGAGTGTAGCAAATAACTTACGCGAAACCTCTGTCACACCTGCTTCATCAAATTTCAAGTTATCCCAAGGCGAAGAATTTGATATCATGTACCAACGTACTGAATCTGAGCCATATTTTTCAATCGCTTCGAATGGGTTGACTGCATTGCCAAGACGTTTTGACATCTTGTTGCCATATTTATCGAGCACCAAACCATTAGAAATTACAGCCTTGAACGAATTTGTATCGAATATCATCGTTGCAATTGCATGGAGCGTAAAGAACCAACCACGAGTTTGGTCAACACCTTCAGCAATAAAGTCGGCGGGGAACACTTCGCCATTGTCAACGTCAGCCTTATTTTCGAATGGGTAATGCTGCTGTGCGAATGGCATTGCACCTGAGTCAAACCAAACGTCGATAAGGTCTGTTTCACGATACATAGGCTTACCAGAAGGCGAAACCAATACTATATCGTCAACATAGGGACGATGCAAATCAATCTTATCGTAATTTGCTTTCGACATATCGCCAAGTTGGAAGCCAGCTTCCTTGTAGGGATTAGTCTTCATATAGCCTTTAGCTACAGACTTTTCGATTTCGTTGTAGAGCGTTTCTACACTATCGATACAAACCTCTTCGAGTTCAGAGCCACTCTGGCGTGTACGCCAAATTGGGAGCGGTGTACCCCAATAGCGACTACGTGAGAGGTTCCAATCCTGAAGATTTTCGAGCCATTTGCCAAAACGTCCACTACCTGTAGCTGTGGGTTTCCACTTAATAGTGTTATTAAGCTCTATCATACGCTCTTTTACAGCAGTCGTTTTGATAAACCAGCTATCAAGTGGATAGTAAATTACAGGCTTATCAGTACGCCAACAGTGAGGATAGTTGTGGACATGCTTCTCTATCTTAAGCACCTTACCTTGCTGCTTAAGTTCAAGGCAGATGTAAATATTCAAGTCTTCAGCCTTATCGGCTGCTGCTTTATCGAACTTGCCACCGACATTAAATTCTGGAGCATAATCGTTCTTGACAAACTTACCCTGATAGCTTGAATAGAGCGCCATATCAATGCATTTATCTACAAATGATTCAGCACACTCTTCGAGCAGATAATACTTACCTGTCAAATCGACCATAGGGCGAGTTTCTCCTGTCTTTGTAATCATAAAGAGCGAAGGTATGCCAGCAGCTTTAGCTACCTTGGCATCATCAGCACCAAATGTAGGCGCAATATGAACGATACCTGTACCGTCTTCTGTAGTAACATAATCGCCGGGGATTACTCTAAACGCTTCTGATGCCATTTCGACGAAAGTATCTGCACCCACTGTAAAGCATGCTTCGGGATGTGCTGCAGCATATTCTTTCACAAATTCAGCTGCATTATCATCAACCTTTGCACTTGGTTTCACCCATGGTTGCAATTGGCTATATTTAAAGCCAACAAGGTCAGCACCGATAAATTCCTTTACAATGCGGTAAGGCACTACCTTATCACCAACTGTGAATTCATCCATTGATGCTTCTGCGCCTTCAGCCTTGAAATAAGCATTGACACGCGCCTTTGCCATAATGAGCGACATCTTTTCGCCATTATATTGATTATAAGTTTGAACCAATACATATTCAATCTTTGGACCAACGCAAAGAGCTGTATTTGAAGGAAGAGTCCACGGAGTAGTAGTCCATGCTGCAAAATAGGGCGTACCCCACTGTTGCATTTCTTCAGTAGGATTCTCAACGCGGAAAAGAGCTGTACAAGTAGTATCTTTTACATCGCGATAGCATCCTGGCTGATTCAATTCGTGAGAGCTAAGTCCAGTACCTGCACCGGGAGAATAAGGCTGAATGGTATATCCCTTGTACAAAAGCCCTTTATTGTAGAGCTGTGCAAGCAGCCACCAAAGTGTTTCGATATATTTGTTATCATAGGTAATATATGGATTATCCATATCTACCCAGTATCCCATTTTATTGGTAAGGCTCTCCCACTCGTCGGTGTATTTCATCACCTCTTGGCGACAAGCCTTGTTATATTCTTCGATTGTGATTTTCTTGCCGATATCTTCTTTGGTTATACCAAGCGATTTTTCAACGCCAAGCTCTACAGGAAGACCATGGGTGTCCCAACCAGCTTTACGCTTAACGTGGAATCCCTTCATCGTTTTATAACGGCAGAAAGTATCCTTAATAGTACGAGCAAGCACGTGGTGAATGCCAGGCATACCATTAGCCGACGGTGGTCCTTCAAAGAAAACGAACGACGGAGCGCCTTCGCGTTCCTTCAGACTTTGTTCGAATAGCTTATGCTCATTCCAATCAGCAAGGACTTGCTTATTGATATCCGAAAGGTTAAATTTGTTGTATTCAGGAAATTTCTTCATATTGAAATTCTGTATATGTGATTGTTATATTTTAATTCGCTTATTTTGAATTCGGAGGTTACTTCTTTATTCCACCTTTTACGCCACCACCCATTGAGAATATATTCTGGTCGTAGCTGACTGTCTTCAAGCCTTGTTCACGCTTGCGTTTAATAGCGAGTTGCACAAGTTTATCCATTAGTTTGTCGAATGGCAAACCTGTTGCTTCCCACAAGTAGAAAGAAAGTGAGCCTGGGATAGTATTGATTTCATTTACATATATGTCGCGAGTATCGGCATCAACGATAACGTCAACACGACTAACGCCATGGCATGAAAGCACTCTGAAAGTTTCCCCAGCTAAGAACTGAATGCGCTTAGTTTCATCCTCAGGGAGTTCTGCAGGGATACGTTTTTCTGAAGCTTGCATACCTTTAGCGCCCTTTGTTCCTCCCATATATTTATCTTCATACGATAGGATTTCTCCACTTTTGATAGGCTCTTCAAGCACCGACATCTGGTAATCATCGCAATCGCCAAGCACTGAGCAATTAATTTCTTGAAGATTTTCAACCATTTTTTCAACCACCAAACGAGTTGAGTATTTTTCTGCTTCTTCAACGCGCTGCAAAAGTTGTTCACGATTAGCAGCTCTGCCAATGCCCACACTTGAGCCAAGATTAGCAGGCTTCACAATAACAGGATAACCGAGCTTATTTTCGATTTTTGCAACAAGTTCGTCACGCTGAGCAAACCATTGCTTATCGGTAAACCAAACGTAGTCTACTACAGGCACATCATTTGCTTGCAGTATCATTTTCATTGTGATTTTGTCCATACCATTTGCCGATGCAAGCGTATTACATCCCGCAAAAGGAATACCTGTCGATTCTAAAACACCTTCAAAGATACCATCTTCGCCATTTGAGCCATGCAACACCGGGATAACGACATCAAGTTTGCTTACTATAGAGCTACCAAACATCGATTTGTTTACCTTGTAAAGATTGTAATCGCCATAAATAGGGCGCATATACACCTCTTGGCATTGCTTCAATAATTCTTGGATGTTTTTATAGTTCTTTACATCGAAAAGCAATTCGCCAGTAAACCAACGACCATCTTTTGTAATGTATATAGGGGTTACGTCATATTTGTCGCGATTTATAGCATGCATCGCTTGCGAAGCGGAAATTACAGAGATTTCATGCTCAGTGGAGCGACCTCCAAAAAATACTCCGATATTGGTTTTCATATTTTGTTTTATATGGGATTCTTATATTGATTATTTAAAAGTGTCGGGAAGATCATTTTCATACAGCACTATATCGCCAGAGGCGAGCATAGTTGACAGATGACTTTGAGCATCGGCGAATGAAGATGCCGCATAAACTTTATTCTTCGGATATTCTTCATCCTTAAGGCCTGCGACTATTGCATCACGATTGTATTCACCTACTACAATTACATAGTCAGCATTCGATGCCGCATTGCGACCAAGTTCGCGATTCAACTCGTATTGACGGTCTCCGAGTTCAATCATACCGGGGGTTACTACGATTCGCTTGCCTCCTTTCATAGCACCGAGTACCTCGAGCGCCATTTTAGAGCCAGTCGGATTTGAATTGAATGCATCATCGATAATTGTAACGCTACCTGCTGTGCGTTTCATATTGAGTCGATGTTCAACCTGCTCTATTTTATCAACAGCATAACGAATTTTGTTATCGTCAACACCGAGCTTCAATGCGATAATAATTGCAGCCATGAGGTTTGAAACATTGCACTCTCCTACCAACTTGGTGTGCAATGTGAGTTTTCGGCTTTGACCCTCAATTGTAAATGTAGTGCCAGTAGAGTCAAGCGAAATTTCTGTAGCGACATAATCAGCATTTCCGACATTTCTCACTGCATAACGCACACATTCTACAGAATCGACTGGTCGATTTGCAACATATTCGAAGTCATCGTTAACGACAGCAAATCCGTCGCTCGGAAGCGCATCTATAAGTTCAAACTTCGTTTTTTGTATATTTTCAATCGATTTAAAAGACTCAAGATGCTGCTCCCCTACTGCAGTAACAATACCCATTGTGGGATGCACGAGGTCGCATATCTTTTTGATATCGCCCGATTGTTTTGCGCCCATTTCTACGATAAAAACCTCATTGTAAGGCTTGAGATACTCTCTGATAGTGCGTATAACACCCATAGTTGTATTATAACTACCCGGAGTCATCACAACATCGAACTGCTCGGCTAATATGCGATTGAGATAATGTTTAGTGCTTGTCTTTCCATAACTGCCTGTAATACCAATAATTTTAAGGTTAGGCATTTGCTTTAAGATACGAACTGCATCGTTGTAGTATCCTTTATTTATTTTCTTCTCTACTGGTTGAAGCATCCAATTCGACACCTGTAGAATAATCGGAGAAATCCAATTGAGCAACACTTCGTAGACAGCAACATATTTGAGGCTCATTGTCAAAAAATAACAAATCACCGCTATTGCCTGGCTGACAATCCACATTGTCACAAAAATACGGCGAGCTCGATTAGTCCATACCAATGGTTTCTTGTATTTACGGCGAGCCAATGCTATCACAATCCACATCATTACGACAACTGCAATAAGTGAAGCTGCTACAAATGGCATCAAAGTACCAACCATACAAAATAGCACAGCAATAATCACTAATCGCAAAACCGCAGTACTTTCACCACTGGTTGAGAACCAACGGGCATAGCGCTCATTGCGATAAGAATTGAGCTGTAGCATCATTAAGTCGCGCTTAAAATTGAGCCACAAAGCGACTAAGGCTGCGACTATAACGACAATTGTCGAGATTGATTCGATTTTGATTATATCTGTCATCAGAATTATCAGTTAAGAAAGTTTTTTAATACAGCGGCAAAGCCGTATCGATTGTCAAGGAAACTATAATGGCCACAATCGTCGAATGCGACCAAGCCAGCATCTGGAATTAACGACTCCATTTTGCGGGCATCACTAAGCGGTGTGGCGGTGTCGTTCTTACCCCATATAAGCAAAGTAGGCGCTTCTATCTTGGGCATAAGATGACATAAATCTTCATTGACGACCTTGCTAAGAATAGCCTTCATCATTGGCGAAGAATTTGCATAATCGCTTGAGCCACGTTTATTTCTCATCTTCCCGATTTTCTTTTCAGCCCGCTTTGCGCCAAGCAACAATCGATAGATGCATTTCATCGCCTTGAACGAATACACTTTCAGATAGTATTTCAACGAACGCTTAGGCTTAACGCCAGCAGCATCAACGAGTACCACCTTATCCACTTTATTACGCGATGCATACACAATTGCTACACGTCCGCCAAACGAATGGCCAACTAGAATTGGATTCTCAACACCCTCTACTTCTACAAGACGCTCGATCAATTGAGTGTATTCTTCTACACCCCACACCTTATCAGTAGGTTCAGTAGAATCTCCAAATCCAGGGAAATCAACATTTATAACTTTATGGTTAGGTAAGCACAAATCGCGAATTGATGCTACAGTCGAACGATTACACCCCCAGCCGTGCATAAGCACAACAGGGGCGCCTTCGCCATCAACGCTGTACGCCATTTTTACGCCATTATGTTGCAATACTTTTTCCATTGTATTCAAATCCATGTGAAGATATTTTTTACATCAGCAAAGCTATCTAACACACGTTTTTATCAGTTACAAATTCGTTAATATAAAATACGCGCAAATTTACGAAAAAAATCGCTAAATGCGCTCGTTCTGAACAACTTTTTACAAGCTAAAAGCATCAAAAATAAGGTTTTTTAGCAATATTTACAATTAGAGCGCACCACGAAAAAATTATCATGATACGCTCCAATTGGATACTGCTATTTTATGCCGACTAATCGTCGGTTATTAAGCAAGCACTTCTTCGATTTTTGCCACGAGGCTTTCGCGAGTTTGCGAGCCAGCAAGGCGAGCTACTTTTTCGCCATTCTTAAAGAAAATAATTGTTGGCAAAGCCATAACGCGTTGCTCTGATGCAAAATCACCCTCTTCATCTACGTTGTATTTACCAATAACTGCTTTGCCCTCATATTCCTTTGCGAGCTCATCAATTATAGGTGCCATACCCATACATGGACCACACCATGTAGCCCAACAATCTACGACCACGACTGGCTCGTTCGCGATAATTTCATTGACGTTTTCGTCGGTGAATGTAAATGCCATAATAGTTTGTATTATAAGTTGTTAATTAAATATATAATCAAGTTCAAGGTCATTGAGCATCCTTTCAAGCTCTTTACCCAGTTTAACTTTATTTGTAGATGTCAACGTAATGGAGCGGTCGGCATCATGGTCATATATGCGAACATTTAACACTCCTCCACTCTCGTCAGGTTTTACGTATAGTTCTTTCAGAAGCTGAGCGAGATTGTCATTTGCGCCCGTCTTGCTCACGTTAATTGTGACTGTGTTAACAAGTTGCCCCTTTAGTTCTGTCAGCAAATTAATATCCACAATTCGGAATTTTAGATCTCCTTCTTTATTGCGAACATATTTGCCAGTAATATATATTGGAGTTCCAACCATTCGATATTTTGAGTAATCATAATAATCTTTACTGAAGAGCACTAATTCAGCTGAACCCGTGAAATCTTCAAAGTGTATTCGTCCATATGGTTTACCATTTCGGGTCACTTTATCTTCATACGAAAGGACCATACCGCCGAATGTCATCAATCGGTCTTCGACAATGTTGCTACCCTCCGCAAATTCCTTGGCTGTAGTATTGCAACCATACGTCAACTCCATATAATATGGATCGAGAGGATGTCCCGACAGGAACATACCAACGAGTTCTCGTTCTCGTTCAAGTCGCTCTATATCAGGCCATGGCACTGCGTGCTTAATTGGTGGTCGGCCTGCTGTATTGAGCATCATATCATCATCGCCAAACAACGATGCTTCCTGACGTTGCGAAGCATTTTGATACAATTGTCCGTAACGCAACAACAATTCCGAAAGGCTTTCATCCTTATTATTCTTTTCAAGATAATCCTCACGCTGTGCTTCTTGGAAACAATCGAATGCGCCAGCAAGCGCTAACGCCTCAAATGTTCTACGATTAAGAGTTGACAGCGGTACTCGCTCAACAAAATCGTAGATTGATTGGAACTGACCGCCACGATTACGAGCATTTATAATCTCCTGCGCTACGTTCTCTCCTACACCTTTGATAGCTGCAAGTCCAAAACGAATGTCACCCTTTTTGTTCACACCAAACTCACGGTAACTTTCATTCACATCTGGACCTTTCACACTTATATTCAAAGCCTTACACTCATCCATGAAAGTAGCCAACTTCGTTATATCCGAACGGTTTCGGCTCAATACAGCTGCCATATATTCTGCAGGATAATTCGCTTTGAGATAAGCTGTTTGAAAAGCCACCCAGCTGTAGCAAGTAGCATGGCTCTTATTGAATGCGTATGATGCAAACTTTTCCCAGTCGGCCCATATCTTTTCAAGCACTTTTTCGTCGTGACCATTGGCTTTGCCTCCTTCAAGGAATTTTCCTTTAAGTTCATTCATTTTGGCAATCATTTTCTTACCCATAGCCTTACGAAGCGTATCGCTCTGACCACGAGTAAAGTTTGCCAACAAACGCGACAACAACATCACCTGTTCCTGATATACCGTAACGCCATAGGTATCCTTCAGATATTTTTCCATTATAGGTATATCATACTCTATAGGCAACCTACCGTGCTTACGTGCAATAAAGTCAGGTATATAATCCATTGGCCCGGGACGATACAATGCATTCATTGCAATCAAATCCTCGAATGTCGACGGTTGCAACTCTCGGAGATACTTTTGCATACCAGCCGACTCAAACTGGAACGTGCCTACTGTTCGACCTTCACAATACAGCTGATACGTTTTTTTATCATCGATTGGGATATTATCTACATCTATACGAATGTTGTGAGTCAGTTCGATGTTACTAACAGCATCTTTGATAATCGACAATGTCTTAAGCCCGAGGAAGTCCATTTTAATCAGACCTGTTTCCTCAATCACTTTGCCTTCATATTGGGTTACAAGCACTCGACCATCCGTCTTATCGACTGCTGTACTCACTGGCACCCAATCTGTTACATCATCTCTGCATATTATGACTCCACAAGCATGTACACCAGTGTTTCGCACATTACCTTCGAGCTGCTCTGCATACTTCAACGTTTGCTTCACAAGATCAGAGCCATTCGACAACTCTTCTTTGAATTCTGGCACATACTTATAGCAATTCGTCAATGTCATCGGTGGCTCTTTGCCGTTAACTTCTGGCAAGTGGCGTGGAATCAGTTTGGTAAGTCGGTCACTTTCAGGCAAAGAAAGTTCTTGTACACGCGCAACATCCTTAATGGCCGATTTTGTTGCCATTGTGCCATACGTTATAATGTGAGCAACCTTCTCTTCTCCATATTTCTCAGTCACATACTTCAATACTTCGGCACGACCATCATCGTCGAAGTCGATATCAATATCGGGCAGAGAAATACGGTCAGGATTGAGGAATCGTTCAAAAAGCAAATCGTATTTGACTGGGTCAATCTGAGTAATTCCAAGACAATAAGCTACAGCTGAGCCAGCAGCAGAACCTCGACCCGGACCAACGCTTACACCCAACTCATTACGAGCTACATTGATGAAATCTTGAACTATAAGGAAGTACCCTGGGAAACCCATAGTCTTCATTATATGAAGCTCAAATTTGAGTCGTTCCTTCAATTCATCGGACAAATCTTTCCCATATCGGCGTTCAGCTCCTTCGTAGGCAAGCTTAGCTAAATAGTCAGCTTCGAATTTTATACGATAAAGTTTATCATAACCTCCGAGCTTTTTTATCTTTGAATTAGCCTCTTCCTCGCTAAGAACAACATTACCATTCTCATCTTGAGTAAACTCATCGAAAAGGTCTTTTTCCGTTAGTCGCTGGCGATATTCTTCTTCCGTACCAAACTCCACTGGAATAGCGTAGTTGGGCATAATAGGAGCATGATCTATGTTATATACTTCTACTTTGTCGAGAATCTCGATAGTGTTGGATAGTGCTTCCGGGACATCGGCAAACAATTCGTTCATCTCTTGTTGCGTCTTCATCCATTCCTGCTTGGAATACATCATCAAACCCTCTTCTGAGAGTTTTTTGCCTGTAGAAACACATATCAAACGCTCGTGTGCATCTGCATCGAATTCATTTACGAAATGCACGTCGTTAGTACATACAACCTTGACATTAAACATCTCAGCCATACGCATCAATTCAGGATTAACTACCTGAGTTTGAATCTCATATACTTGATGATTGGCACGAGTCACGGTTGCTTTATGGCGCTGCAATTCAAGGTAATAATCATCACCAAATGTTTCCTTAAACCATTGAACTTGACGCTCTGCTTCACTTATATCTCCATTACGAATAAGCTGCGGGATTTCGCCACCAATACATGCAGAGCATACAATAAGCCCTTCAGAATACTTGGCTAATTCAGTTTTGTCGGTACGTGGATGTGAATAAAAACCATCGGTCCATGCCTTTGATACGAGCTTTATCAAGTTGTGATACCCTTTCTCATTCTTCGCAAGCACTACAAGATGTCGACCCGTATCTCGTTTATCCGTATGTTCACGCAAGTCTTTATTTGCCACATACATTTCACACCCAAAGATTGGCTTAAAAGCCAAGTTGCCCTTGAGTTTTTCAAGGTCGTTTTGGAGTGTCTCTACCAGATTATCATCCCCTTTTGTTTTTGCCTCTTCAAGTTGTTTTGTCACATCTGTAATCTTATCCTTGACTTTACCCTTCTTTTTATTGACATAGTTGAAGAACTCTTTAATACCAAACATGTTACCATGGTCAGTAATTGCAAGTCCTGGCATACCGTCAGCCATAGCTTTGTCAACAAGGGCTTCAATCGAGGCTTGACCGTCAAGCACCGAATATTGAGAGTGAACATGAAGATGTACGAATGGGATCATATCTATTTTATTGCATTTCCTATGGTAAATAAGTTGGCAAACACAGTAAATCGCAACGTGGCACCGCTGGATTGTTTATGGGATAGGAATCACAAAATTACTGAATATTCCCATTAATTCAAAGGCAAAAAAGCCACTGTTAATAACTTTTTGCAAACTTTTTATAAACCACTAAAATACAGCAACTTATACAATACGCAATATTTCTTTCAACTTTGCATTTCTTAATACGACTCGTCCATTAAAATCGAGCAAATACAAAGTGGGCATTGTCATAAAATCGTACAATCCAGCCTCCTCTACCGACTCAATAGCGCGACCAACGAGCCAATTTCGTGGCATTTCTGGCAAAGTAGACTCATACAACGATACATCTTCTCCTGAATAAATAGCGATTACTTTCAAGTTAGAAAATTCAGGATTTGTCAACAATTGCGCCTTTGCCTCTCGGCAGTCATCGCAATCGGGGTCATAAAAAATCAGTAGCACTTTCGACTGTGCAGTAGGGCAACAATCCGTAACAACTTCATTTTTTTTCCAATCCTCCTTATCATCATTTTCAATCGATGAAATCATTTTATGCAAAGAGGATTCATTACCGTCACGCATTATTACGCAAAAATCAGCTGCAATTGACCCAGGTTTATTACGATTGAGTATTTCCTTGATATAACCAGCTCGGGCTTTAGATACTTCAGAAAACATGCTTCCGCGCATTCTTCCGTCAATAAAAAACTCAAACAATCGCTCATCGAAATCGTCCGACCAATAGTCATATAGCATAGTCTCAATCTCTAAATCAACATCATCCAATTTGCCGCTGGCGCGCGCTTGAGCATAGATTGAATCAACCATAAATACCGTCGAAATAGAGTCTGCATTAGCCATATCTACAAACAGCCTACGTAACTCACCTCTAATAGGAGATTCAGCTACAGCGATATGAGGCAACGCCAACGACGCCAGCAATATGATTAAATATCTATACATTCTTTAATTAGGTGATGTCAGCACTTATTGAGATTGTGACCCATAAGTTCCTTTTTAGTATGCATATAGAAGCGATTGTATTCATTGGGCTCGATTTCAATCGGCACATTTTCAACAACGCTCAATCCATACCCTTCAAGTCCTACACGTTTCACTGGATTATTCGACATTAAACGCATCTCCTTAATTCCTAACGAGCATAAGATCTGAGCGCCGACGCCATAGTCGCGTTCATCAGCTTTGTGACCCAATAATATGTTAGCTTCTACTGTATCGTGCCCCTCTTCTTGCAGTTTGTAGGCACGTATTTTATCCATAAGTCCAATTCCACGACCCTCTTGCATGAGATATACAACAGCTCCTCTACCCTCTTTTTCAATCATTTGCAGAGCTTTATGTAACTGCTCGCCGCAATCACAACGCTTAGATCCGAGGATATCGCCTGTAGCACAAGATGAATGCACTCTCACAAGAACAGGCTCTTCAGTTTGAACATCACCTTTGATTATTGCAAAGTGTTCAAGTCCGTTTGATTTCTGACGGAATGGGATAAGACGAAAATGTCCGTATGCAGTGGGCATATCAACCTCTTCGCCACGCTCAACAAGGCTCTCCTTTTTATTTCTGTAAGCTATTAAATCCTTGATTGACACGAGTTTCAGCCCCCATTCATCAGCCATACGGCGCAACTCTGGCAAACGAGCCATTGTGCCATCCTCACTCATAATTTCCATAAGGGCTGCAACAGGCTGAAGCCCTGCAAGTTTAGCCAAATCTACTGCTGCTTCAGTATGCCCTGAACGGCGTAATACTCCTTGATCTTGAGCGTATAGCGGGTTAATGTGACCGGGACGGCCAAAATCCTCTGCTTTTGAGTTTGGGTCAGCCAATGCTCTGATAGTTTCACACCTATCATGTATTGACACCCCAGTTGAGCACCCTTCGAGTTTATCAACCGTTATTGTAAACGGCGTCCCCAATACGGACGTATTTTCATCGACTTGCTTAGTCAAGCCCAACTCACGACAACGCGAAATAGTCATAGGCACGCACAACACACCTCGTGCTTTTTTAAGCATAAAGTTTACCTGTTCGGGTGTAATCTTCTCAGCTGCTACGATAAGATCACCCTCATTTTCGCGGTCCTCATCATCGACTACTACCAAAAATTTACCTTCGCGAAAGTCAGCAATTGCCGCTTCGATTGAGTCAAGCATTATATCTTTCATTGAATTTCTAATTTCTATTACTTATTAAACAACGTCAGAATCAGCACCCTTGGCTATCTCTTTCTCAAACCATTGTATGAGCGAACTGTTTAGCTCGTGAATCAACGATAGTTTGGAAGCACGTAGCGTAAATGGATACTTATTCAATTGTATTACAACAGCATGCTTTCTTGAATTTGAAAGGTAATCAATCAATTCATTCATCGCATCTGTCATGCGCGTAAATTCTGCTTTATTTATTAGACGGAATATTGGACGTAAAAGTTTAGTCGTTGAATTATATTTGCCATATAATTTCATCGTTATTTCATCAAAGTCAACGAGTTTTTCTATAGCAATTTGATTCTCAACCTCATTGAGTGTAAACTCTTTAACCTCAAGCGTGCGTGTCAACTTACCTTGAAGCTTCAAAATAAAAGCTTTGTATGAGTCAAAATTAAATACAGCCGAATCGTGCACCGCTTTATAGGTCAAGAACACACCTAAGGGTAATAATACAACGCTACTCATCCAAATGCCTTGATACACCTCCATTCGGCCATCTCTTGCCAATTTATAGCCCATATTATCTATGATAAAATAGACAATAAACAACAACACTGACACAATCAGTGGCAAGCCAAAACCACCCTTTCGGATAATTGCACCAAGTGGCGCACCAATAAAGAAGAATATCAAGCAAGCAAACGACAGAGTAAATTTTCGATGCAATTCAATGCCATGTCGACGTATCGTCTTCCTATCATCCTCCATTGAATAACTTCGATATTCATATTCTTGCTGCATCGAGCGAGCCTTATTCAGAGCTTGCGAAATTATTGAGCGCTCATTAATTCCCTCATTTCGGCGGAACAATGAGTCGATATCGAGCGGCATATCCAGCTGGACTGGCTGTTGCAGAGCTTCAACACGCCCTTCTGGGCCATAAGATACCTTATAATATGGCAATCCAAAATATGATGATTGCTTTATCTCTCGAGCATAATTTGCGCCAATGCTATCAACTCGACTCTCTACGGAATCAATCGTGGCTCGCAACTCGGTAATATCCTTGCCAACATGTTGTTGACGCATCACATCGTCGTCCATTCGGTTAAAATTTGCATCAAATTGAAGCAATATATCCTTTTTTTCAAACGTCTCACGTCTATAAGGCAGATTGTTCGACCTTACGCCCGCTGTCTGTGAGCGCAAGTTCTCGAATTGTTCACCACTATATATAGAAAATAATAGATGAGCCTTGTCAACAGTCATCGAAATCTTACCCGAATCTGCCACTATTATGCGTGTATTGTCCGAGCCATTGCTCATATCGTAAATCATTAGATTATAGAGCATTCCTGTCTCTGGGTCCTTATGGTCGACAAACATATTAAGACCTGGGATTTGATCATAAAAAGTTCGCTCTGGAATCTCCATTTCGGGAGACTTTTGACGAGCCGAGAACAATAAGGTCCACATCTTAGTTTGTGCAATCGGCAACACATTATTCTGAAAGAAAAATGCCCCAATCGATATGCAGACAATCAAAATTATCAGCGGTCGCATACTCTTGATTAGCGAAACGCCTGCAGCTTTCATTGCTGTCAACTCAAATTTTTCACCAAGATTACCGAAAGTCATAAGCGACGCCAACAATATGGCCAATGGCAATGCCAATGGAACAAATGTCAATGCCGCATAAAAGAACAACTCAGCAAGCACACTGAATTCCAATCCCTTGCCGACCAATTCATCAATTCTCACCCATACAAACTGCATCAATAAAATAAACAGACTTATAAAAAACGTCATCACAAACACCGGAATGAATGTTTGTGCCATAAACGTGTATAGTCTTTTTATTTTGAACATTTGCTACAGTATAAATTGGGTTCAAATCGCTGTTCGCATTATAAGCCATGCAAAGTTACAAAATCTCCACGACCTACAAAATTTTTCATCCCATTCTAACTTCAAATAGCACCAGTTCCAACACTTTCAAAATTTCACTCTCAATGAGTAACACAATGCAATTTTTGCATAAAAATTAGCGAAATTAATAATAGTCATTTTGTCATATAATCGTGGTCATATAAACATATAACCCAAACGTTTTGTTACTATATACATTAATATATAAGTATTCCGGGGTTATATTTGTCAAATCGGCAGATTTTTCGTATCTTTACGCCGAATTTGTGTCTATACATAGCTCGGCATAAATATCTTATTTTTAATTTTAATTTTAATTTGAAATAATTCACTAACTTAAATTAATATGAAAAAGAACCTCTTGTACGGCCTGATGCTATCGGCTACAGCTCTATCGTTATGGAGTTGTACTGAAGACATCAATCCTGGAGGCTCGGCTGTAGGAAAAATTAGCACTACAGTAAATCTTGACACTGATGCAATCAAACCGCATTCCAGCAAAGCAAGAGCCGAAGCCCAAGGTATCACGGTCAGTGACTTGAAACTCAATCTCCTCCCTGACGACAATTCTCAAACTCCTCTACTCGGAGTGTCTGTTGAAGAATTCAACAACAGCGACGAATTCAAGGTTGGAAGCTACAAAATTGAAGCTTACTACGGTAAATCTTCCGATGAAGGCTTTGAAAGCCCATACTATTTTGGTGAATCGCAGAAATTCACCGTTCTCGAAAACAAAGTCACCAATGTCAGCGTCAACGTTGCGCTTGCAAACACTATGGTGACAATCTCTACTACCGAAGCGTTCGACAGCTACTTTGGCTCAGCCTCTTTCCAACTCAACACAGCTGGCAGCACCAATACTTTCGATTACGCTTCAAATGAAACTCGCCCATTGTACATGACTCCGGGCGAAATCACTGTATATGCTAAGGTAAAACGACCCAGCGACGGTGCTGAAACTACTGTTAAAGTAATTAGCTTCAACGCTGCGGCTCGTCATCACTACAGCATCACTGCCGACATTAATAATGGTAGCGCTGGCAATGCAGTGATGAACATTTCATTCATCGACACAGTTGGCGAACAAATCGAGGTTCCTATCGAACTTTCCGACGAGCTTTTTGCCTATAGCGCACCCTCAATCAAGCTTTCGGGCTATGATGCAAATGCATCTTATCGCTACATTCAAGGCAATTGCCCTGCCGACCTTAAGCCCGAGCTCCAAATCTTTGCTCCCGGCGGTGTTAAATCAATCGTAATGACTCAACAGTCAGATTGGCTAACCGCTCAAGGCATCGGCTCGACAGTTGAACTTGTAAATTGCGCTGAAGCAGATCATGCTAAGTATCAACAAATCGGTATTGAAGGTAAATACAGCAATGTTGACAAACTTGCCGTAATCAACCTCACCCGTTTATTTAACAATATCCGCTATGTTGACGGCACATCAAACGAAAGCTCAATTTCATTCTTAGTTACCGACACCTACGGAAAAGTTTCTGAACCTGTAGTGCTTAATGCAACTATCGACTGCCTCGTTGCAACGATTGCCGACGATGAATCCCCAATCATCTATTTCGGCGAAAGCACAATGGAGCTTGCCGTCGACTATAATGGCAACGACTTCGCAAAAGATATCAGATTTGAGTTCAAAAACAATCGTGATACATGGAGCGAAGCTCCTTACGACATCTTCGAGCAGGACGGCTCTCGCTATTTCATTGGACTCAAGAATCTGCGCACCGACGGAACTACTATCACTATCCGTCTTATTCTTGAAGAAAAAGTCGCTGAAACTCGCAACATCGACCGAGTTGACCTTCAAGCCGTAGTCAACGCCAACGACGTATTTGCTCGTTCCGCTATTGTTCAGCTTGTAAGCAGCTCTATCGACCTCAATTCTGCAACAATCCAAGTTGCGCCAGCTTCCGACCCATACAACTTTACTAACGCTACATTCGAAAATCTTGGCAACGGTGCATATCGCATAAAGAATCTTTCCGGCAACACTGAATATCGTGTACGAGGTATCATTGGTAAAAACCGTGCAACCACATCATTCACGACCGAAGTTGAAAGCCAGATTCCGAATGGAGATATGGAAACATGGGCAATGGTTAGCAAAGGTAACTACTGGTCAAACCCCGTACCTGGAGCCTCGCTTGCAGCATCAGCTTGGGGTACAAACAATCCTCTGACTACCAGTGCAGGTGCCGACTTGGGTTACTGCCGTTCTGCTTCAACTCTCGAAACTACCGGACGTAATGGCAAAGGCGCATTGCTTCGCACTATTGGCTGGGGCTCCGGCAATACCGGTACCGCTTTAGTTGCAACCGGTATTATGAAATATTCTGACCCCGGTCTGCTTCACCTCGGTTCGAGCCGTTCAAGCCGTCCATCAGGTTACACCGACCGCGAAGGTCCATTGACTACCGACGACTTGACCTGTGGTATTGAATTTGCATCTCGTCCAGCAGCTCTTTCATTCTGGTACAAATATAGCGCTCGCAATAGCTCCGACAATGGCTATGCCGAGGTCAAAGTTTTCGATGTCAATGGTAATATCATTGCTTCTGCAACGATGAACATCTCAAATGCTGCCAACTATACTCAAGCAGTGCTTCCTCTCACCTACGGAGCTGGCGTTGCTAAGGCTGCGAAAATCTACGTTAAATTCTTGTCGACTAACAACCGAGATTACCTCAAAAAAGAAAGTAAAAACTTCACTGCTCCTTCTGGACCAAATAGCCGATACGAAGGTTCTAATCTCTACATC
The DNA here is from genome assembly GCA_017629835.1 of Muribaculaceae bacterium. Classification (GTDB taxonomy): domain Bacteria; phylum Bacteroidota; class Bacteroidia; order Bacteroidales; family Muribaculaceae; genus JAGBWK01. The sequence continues at coordinate 73,931 of JAGBWK010000005.1, forward strand.
GACGACATTACTCTCACCTATTAATCGTTAGAAAGAAAATGAAAACAAAAATATTTTCACTCCTATTATTGTTAGGCGCAGCAATGACGTCATGTACCGACAATTGGGATCCCGACACTGATATTGATGCAGGCAAAGGCAATCTTGCCAAAGTAAACCTTAGCATCAACAACAATGAAAAGCCTATCGACCGCTCTTCTTCGGTCGACGACAGCAATTTCCTCATCTCAGTCATTGACGGCTCTGGTAAAATCGTCAATGAATGGGTATATCGCGAAATGCCCGAAGTTGTAGAGCTTCCTGTTGGTCAAGGCTATACTGTTAAAGCTATTTCTCACGTTCAGCAAGACCAAGCTTGGGATATGCCATATTTCGAAGGCATTTCTGAGCCATTCGCTATCGCTAACGGAGAAATCACCAAAATTGGTGCTATCAACTGTAAGTTTGCCAATATCGCTGTGACTATCACATTTGCCGATGATATGAAACAAATCATGTCCGACGACTGCAAAGTGACTGTTGTTGCCAACGATAAAGGCATTCTCGAATATTCTAAAGAGGAAACTCGCACAGGTTACTTCCGCGCAATGGCCGACAGCAAAACACTTGCTGCTACATTGTCGGGAACAACTGTCGACGGCGAAGCTTTGTCAGTGACACGTACTTACGACAATGTTGAAGCTGGTAATCACTACTATATTAACTACAGCATCAAAGCGCCCGACACCGACAAACCTATCGAAAGCGGAACTATCTACGTTGACTCCGAAACAGGCATTGTAATCGATACAACTGTCGACGAAGAAGCTCTCTCTGGCAACATCAATAGTTCAGAAGACACTCTCGACGATAGCGACCGCCCAGGCCAAGAAGAAACCGAAGAGCCTGAAGATCCTGACACTCCCGATGACCCCAATGTTCCAACCGAATTAATCACCTTTACTGGCACTGAAACATTCGACATCAACAAGGTCAACATCCCTGAGGCTGGTCCTGACTACAAAGTGACAATTAACTCTTACTATCCAATTGTCGATGTGTATGTCAATATCATATCTAACACTATGAATAAAGACATGCTACAAGGCGTTGGTCTCGACAACGAATTTAGCCTTGCTAATCCTGGCGACCTTGCATCTGCGCTAAGCGAATCGTTCAATTTCCCAATTGAAGATCAAATCGTTGGTCAAACAAGCGTCGTATTCGACATCACTGAGTTTGTTCCGCTCTTGGCTATTTACACCAATGAGGAACACAAGTTCAAGCTGACCGTCACTGACGAAAAGGGCAACGTAGCCACTCAAGAATTAATTTTTAACACTAATCCCTAATCCCGGAGCACAATGAAAAAGATATTATTCGCTGCCATTGCCTTCATTGGCATTTTGGCAATCACAGGCTGCTCCGATGAGCACAACTACGACTTAAACGGCAATGGGACCGTGGTATTCCAAACCTCGTTCTCTAACGACGTGAAAATATCAGCTCGCGGCGCACTCGAAGATCAATTAGGCGAGTCAGCTATCCTTTGGATTTCTGCAGCCAATGGCGATTCAAAAGACGGCGTTGTACGCAAGTTCAACGGACTTCAGAACGTCCCTGCATCGGGTGTCCAACTGCTCGGTGGCAACTATGTTGCAGAGCTTTGGGCTGGCGACTCTGTTTCAGCATCATATACTGATAAGTATTTCAAAGCTCGCGCACCGTTCACCGTCACAAGTGGCACAACTCCAGTAGAACTCGTTGGTCGCATCGCAAACGTAGTGACATCAGTCAACTATGCCGAAAGCGTTGCTGAAGTTCTCACCGACTGCCAAATGACTGTCGGTCATTCACGCGCAAGCCTCACATTCGACGATGCTAATGGCTACAAAGGTTACTTTATGATGCCATCTACCGACAAGAATCTTTCTTGGACTCTTACCGGCAAACGAGTAACCGACGGCTCTACTTACACTCGCTCAGGCGTTATTGAAAATGTAAAACCAACTACCGAATACGTTCTTAATGTGAAATTCAACCCCGACGAAGAGGTGCTCGGCGGCGGATGGTTCGACATCGTAATCGACACAACTGAAAATCCCATTGAAGATGAAATCGTCGTCAAACTCGGTCCTTCAATTACAGGTTACGACTTCGACATTAAGCAAGCTATCTTTGGCTCAAATGGCAAAATTGGTCGCAAGTCGGTGTTCATTTCAGCATCAGCTCATCTGACCGACGTTGTAATCGAATCGTCATTGTTAACACCTATCATTTCTGGTCCCGACGTGAACCTTCTTGGTGCACACAGCGATATTGTGACAATGCTCGACCTCGGAGGCATCAACTGGCTTTACACTGAAATTAGCGCCGAAGCGTCAAACATCAAGATTAATTTCGAAGAATCGCTTCTCAACAATCTTGACAATGGTGAATACGACATCAAATTCACTGCAACCGACGCTAACGGCAAAACTAATTCACGCACGCTCCACATCTCTGTAAGCGACGCTAAAATCATTGCAGAGTCATTGTCGTCCGACTCACCCACAACATGGGCTACCAGCGTCACTTTGACTGCCGAAATCGTATCAGCCGAAGCAGTAAACTATGGTTTTGAATACCGCGCTACAGGCTCTAACACATGGAATAAAGTCTATCCGTCGGCTTCTCGCGCTGTTGGCGACAAATACTCTGTTACTATCACTGGCCTTACTCCAGGCACTGCATACGAATATCGTGCATTCTGCGACGAATTCACTGGCGAAGTTTTGTCGTTCACTACCGAAGGTGCTCAACAAGTTCCCAATGCTGGTTTCGAAAGCTGGCAAAACTCTACTCCTGCCCTTCTTTATGCTTCAGGCTCTGCCATGTTCTGGGATTCTGGTAATCACGGCTCTGCAACAATGAGCAAGAACGTAACTGTGCCTGACACATCGGTTAAGCATTCAGGCGATTTCTCAGCATGCTTGCACTCTCAATTCGTAGGTATCGGAGCTATCGGCAAATTTGCCGCTGGTAATGCATTCATAGGCAAATATCTCGAAACTCAAGGCACCGACGGCGTGATTGGGTTTGGTCGCCCATTTACATCTCGCCCGAAAGCTCTACGTGTTTGGGTAAAATATGTTCCAGGAAAAGTTGACTACCCAAGCAATGCCGTAGTTCCTGCACTTGGCGAATACGACGAAGGTATCGTCTACTTTGCTCTGCTCGATGGCACTGTAATGAATCAGGAATACCCCGAATTCCCCGTTGTTGTGAAGACCAAAACGAAAGAGTTCTTCAACAAGGACCGCTCCGACGTGGTTGCTTACAACGAAAAAATATTCACTGCAACTGAAGGCGACGGTATGGTGGAATTCGTAATCCCATTCGAATACAAAAAAGAAGCAAAAGCTAAATACCTCCTCATGACATTCGCAGCCAGCCGTGGTGGCGACTACTTTGCAGGTGGTAACAACTCCAAAATGTGGATTGACGACGTAGAATTAATCTACGAATAATCCCCTACCATTACTAAAACCAAACGTCAGACTTCTGACACATCAAATAAATTAGCGGGCCGCAGCAATGTGGTCCGCTAATCTTTTTCCGCTAAATACAAACTATTTGTAAAATGGTAGGACAACCCACAAACTACTAATCACTAATATCCTTTATCTTACGTCAGCGAAATCTCGCCTATTCGCATTATGTTTCGCTCAAAGTTGTCTCGGTCGTAAGCCTTATTGCGAATCTTATTGCGATAAGCATAAATAGTATTGACTGAATAATTCAGAATGAGAGCCACTTGATTGGTATCATCAAGGCCAAGGCGCATAAACGCCAAGATGCGCAACTCATTATTAAGCAATTCGCCCTCTTTAAGCACTATTTTATCGCGCAAAAGTCGATTCACTTCATCGACGAAATTGGGATATATATGCAAGAAAGCGTCATCAAATAGTTTGTAGAACTGTTCGCTCTGCTCCTCAACAAACTTGCCCGACTGAATCATTTTGAAAAAGTCTTCAACCTTACCAGCCGAAATCTTACGATTGGCAATCTGACCGAATTGGTTCAAGCGATCAATATAAATTGAGCAAAGTCGAAGGAATTGGCTGATGTAAATCTCTTTCACATTATTCGCCTCACTCAATCGGCGCTGCAACGAATGTTGTTTCTTCATCTGATTGCGCAAAGCAATCAGCACAATTGTTAGCACAACCAACGCTACAGCTAACACCGTCATAAACAAGAACATATGGTTTTTCCAACGCATTTCCTGCTTTTGATGAGCCTCTATAATCAGCGGCAGTGCCGACGAAGATTGAACGATGCGCAATGTAGCACTGCAATCAACAGCATTCGACAATGCTGTCGATAAATACCTGTAAGCTCTATCTATATCGCCTATGCTCGACATCTCTGCACCAAGCTCTTGCAATGCCATCACCTCAAGCACAGCCCCCTTAAGGTCAGCCATAGCAGAGAGCGCAAGATAATACTGCACACCTAACGTGTCGCCATCAATTCTCGCTATCGTAGCGAGCTTATGATTAATTCGAGCATACAAATTCGAGTCGGATGTCAAACCCTCCACCGACGACAACAAACTGCTCTTTGCTTCAACATACGAACCTTCATCCAACAATTTTTCGCCAAGATTAAGCATATAGCGAGGCGTCCCAGGTTCAAGATGCGAAAGCAAGCTGTCGCGATAGCAACGCTCCATAGCTTGATATTCGTTATGGATAGTAGCATAGTCGTTGTAAAAAGATGTGATGTAGGAATACATCTGTCGGCCAGCCGAATAATATTCAATCAGTGATGAATCATTGAGTTGCGAACGGTCTATCCCTTTATATATCTCAATCGCTTGATCCACCAAGCCACCCAACGGAAGGCATACTGCACGCCCCATTTCAAATAATGGGAGGATACGCTTATTGCCCAACATTGCCGCCATATCGCTACCATTTTTATAGTAGTGATAAGCCGAATCATTATTGAATGACCGATATTTATTTGCCACCTCGAGCTGCAAGCGAAGCAACTCATCGCTCGACTCAAGCCCCTTCATCCGCTGCTTAATAGAGTCAATCTCAGCCTGATGATTCGATATATAAAAATCTCTGTTATCAAGGTCCTTATCCAACAAATCAAGCACTTTATCCACCTCTTTGGCGCTGAAATTTTGCCCCGCTGCGGTGAACGCAAAGAGAGTTATAAAAAATATGCTAACTAAGCGCAACATAATGGTATTATTCTAAGGATAAATCATTTTCAGCAAGCATTTCGATTGCACCGACAGCCATATCTCGACCGATAATGCACCTCAATGTATCTTGTCGTGTGGCAAATTTACAAAATTATTCACATAACGCACATCTAATTGCCCCAAATTTTCGAAAAAGACTCCTTATTTTCGAAAATTTTTTTAACTTTGCCTATATGAAATTAATTACTCCGTTTTCCGACTCCAACTGGCTGAGCAACTCTAATGCGCCACGTTTGGAAGTTTTCGACAATGCCGAGTCGCTACCCGCATTCGGATTCCCGCGCAAAAACAACCTCATTTTCTCTATCGTTTGCATTCAAGGCTATGTTGAACTCAACATCGACTTGCAATCATTAGTCATCCGCGAAAAATCACTTGCTGTAGGCCTACCGGGCCACTATATTGAAAGCTTTAAGGTTTCCGACGACTTTAAGGGCTTCCTTATCACATCATCGCAGAAAAATTTCGAAGCGCTTCAACCCCTGATGTCGCTCCTGCTTATATGCTCGTTGCAATTCAAGAAAAATCCTATCGTCAAGCTGTCCGACGAAGAGATTCAGAATCAGATGCTCCTCCACGACTTGATTCGCAACAAGCTCAACAAAGAGAATTCGCTATTCGACCGTCTTGTCATCGACAAAGCCGTTGAAGCCATATTTTGCGAAACAATCAACATCTATATCAAACGCCTTGATGTCAAGGCCACTACCCTATGCAACCGCGGTGAGTCGCTCTTCTATCGTTTCATCGTTGCCATTGAGGAAAACTACAAGCAAAATCGCTCCGTCAGCTTCTATTCAAAGAAACTCAACGTGACTTCGAAGCACCTCTCTGCCGTAGTGAAAGAGTTAAGCGGTCGCACTGCCGGCGAATGGATTGACTCCTACGTCATCACCGAAATAAAGCAGATGCTGTCATCCACCAATATGACCATTCAGGAAATTAGCAATGCTTTGAATTTTGCCAACCAATCATTCTTTGGCAAATACTTCAAGTCGCACACTGGCATGTCGCCACGCGAATTTAGAGCCACAATCTTCGCCGAACAATAATCGCCAACGCTGATTACCAGAGCGAGAAGCGCCAACCCACCGAAGTCATAAGCGTCAAATAGCTACTCACGAGCAATCGCTCACTGTCGCGCGACAAGCCCACCTGTGCTGTGCCGACAAGCCCTGCAAACCAACGCCCACTATTGAACACCAACGACAGTTGTGTAATCGATTGCGCACCGACGGTCGTTTTCCAACTCGAAGGTTCATTAATATAGCTTCGGGTAACCCCAATCATTGGAGCCTCTGAAATGCCGAGCGTGAACTTTGGATGAAACACCCAGTTGTAGCCATAACCTAATCGTAGCAAATAATTATAATTGTCCACTCGATAGTGATTATTAGGCATATTAGGCGGTAAATACTCCATTAAATCAGGGGGCAACTCCGAAAAGTCGAAATTATACTGCTTGCGATTGAACGAGAAGCCGGCGAAAAACGAGCCCCCACTCTTGATTTGCACACGACTCATATTAAACGCCGCAGCAGCCGAATATCGCTTATGGTTGATATAATACTGCAAATTAAGCCCCCACTCCTTATTGTTCACACCGTCGAAAGGAATATTGGGGCGTATGAGTTCGCCGTCTAAAGGCTTAATGCTCTTGATTCGCGTACCGATGTCGTTCGACACAAAATAGAGGTCGGCACTGAAAAGCATACAGCTGAATTGGAAATTAAATCGCTTGCTCACATTGTCGGAGCCATTGAAATACTTACCAATGTTAATATCATAACCAACCGACACAGCATAATAAGTCAAATACAAGCCCGCCGAAGTCGACAGGTCAGAGACCATATTCATCTGCGTGCGATTCTCAAACTGCATATTGTAAATATCAGTCCACGACTCAGTCTTCAACTTAACATTAAACGGATGACCCGTACCCTTCACATAAGTCGTATCGTAACCATTGAAAAAGTCACACCCCCAACGATACGTATCTACAACAAAACGAGGGAATTTACCCCAAGTAGCTATCGAGTCAAGCGACAGGCTCACAGCACTCGCCGACAGAGAGACCGACAACAATAAAAGCAAACTTAAAAACCTCGTTTTCATTAGTGCAAAGTTAGGCTTTTTTTATCAATGTAGAAAGAATTATCAGCCTGAATTTAAGTAGGTAAATCAAATAATCTCATCTTGCTTTCTTAATATAACAACTCAACGCCAAATTCGGTTGAATCATCTTGCCACAAATCGAAAAGCAGTTGCACCGCTTACTTGATTGCGACACAACTGCCTTTGTTTCTCGTAGCCTACAGCGAGGCTCTACATTGCAACAAATCTTAGTTCAAAATCAAATCCCCTAAGCCTTGACGGCGGAACTGGTCAATCGATGCGTACGAGCGTGCAAAACCTTTAATAAAATCGAGAGTTGAGCGACGTGGACCAATCTCTTTAGAACTGTTTGTTGACTTGTGTTTGGAAATAGGAGTAGAGATTTTATTCATTGGCAAATAAATTAAGTGTTTGTCTATTAAACGACAACACTCCCCACTTTATTGCAACCCACCTCAAAAAACTTAAAAAA
>JAGBWK010000041.1 GCA_017629835.1 Muribaculaceae bacterium
AGATCTCGACATTGAATTGGGTACGTTGACCTGCATTTGCGGAGTGTCGGGCAGTGGCAAGTCGTCGCTCATCAACGCCACTCTACAGCCAATCCTCAGCAAGCATTTCTACCGCTCGCTTGAGGAACCACTCCCCTACCGCGAAATCACTGGAATCGAACATATCGACAAGGTGGTGACCGTTGACCAATCGCCACTCGGCCGCTCACCTCGCTCAAACCCAGCAACCTACACCGGTGTATTCACCGACATTCGCAACCTCTTTGTGCGCCTTCCAGAAGCACAAATTCGAGGATATAAGCCAGGGCGCTTCTCCTTCAACATAAAAGGCGGACGCTGCGAAACTTGCGCCGGCAATGGCTACAAGACTATCGAAATGAACTTTCTGCCCGATGTGTTAGTGCCCTGCGAAGTATGCCACGGCAAACGCTACAACCGCGAGACTCTCGAGGTGCGCTACAAAGGCAAATCAATCTCCGACGTGCTCGATATGACTATCAATCAAGCCGTTGAGTTCTTCGCCAATGTACCTAACATCCTCAACAAAATCAAGGTGCTACAAGACATCGGCCTCGGATATATCAAGCTCGGACAGCCGTCGTCAACCCTCTCAGGGGGCGAAAACCAGCGCGTGAAACTCGCCACCGAATTGGCAAAACGCGACACTGGCAAAACGCTGTTCATCCTCGATGAGCCTACTACTGGGTTGCACTTTGAGGATATTAACACTCTGCTTTCGGTACTCAACCGACTTGCCGACAAGGGCAACACCGTAATCGTAATCGAACACAATCTCGACGTAATTAAGGCTTGCGACCGCATTATCGACATGGGTCCGGGCGGTGGCAAAAACGGTGGGCAAATCATTGCTGTTGGCACTCCCGAAGAGATTGCCAAGGGGGATTCCCCAACCGCCGAATTCATTCGCAAAGAGTTGAATTTATAATAGTTAAGCTCATCCATAAAGTTCATTGCATGAAATCATTAGCTACAATAATCATTGCTACCATTCTCCTGATTACAGGAGCGTGCAACGACCCTTTTGAGCCTAACCGACCCTCTAACCCCGACACCGAGAGCAGCGACACCAACGCCCCCGACGATGAATCATCCGACAGCGACGACAACTCTGACTCATCCGACTCTCCCGACGAGCCAACCTCGCCAGATATTCCCGATGCAATCGACTGCTCGTTCGCCGTCACATACAGCGATGTAGTTGACGAACAAGGCATTACATATCAAGCACTGACGCTCTACACAGTTCACGTTTACAACGCCGACAATGCCGAGATTCTTAGCCTTGACCTCTCGAATACAAAGGGGCTCGACTTGCAGTCACTCAGCGGAGATTACCAAATAGTGTCGTACCCAACTGAGCCATGGTTTATCGACTCTGGTTGGTATGTCAATCGTCCCGGCTTCGTCGAACGGTCGGGCGGCTCATGGATTATCGACAGCGAGTCGCACAAACATTTCCTCACCAAAGGGAATATCAAAGTAGAATTCAGCCATACGGCCGACCTTACCTCCGTTGCAATCACTGGCACAAACATTAAAACTATTGCCGATGCACGACCCGATGCCACCATTTCATTCAGCATCAATGCCTTACTGACGCAATAACCATTCATCGCCACTCTCCAATACAAATAGAATATAAACCCATAAAACTATAACTCATGAAACGCTTTTCGTTTTTGGCTCTCATAAGCCTGATTTTCATCGCTGCAACAGCTCAAAATCATCACAAGATTCAATCTCCTCAAGTCAATGACGACCGAACAGTAACATTCCGTCTCAAAGCCCCCAAGGCTGTGAAAGTATCCGTTTCGGGCGACTTTGCGCCATACCATGCCGAAATGACCGAGCGCAACGGCGTGTGGGAATACACCACTCCCGAGCCACTTGCGCCTGAATTATATAGCTACTCATTCACCGTCGACGGTCTGCGCATGAACGACCCCGAAAACGTGTTCCGTCTTCGCGACGTCAATTCTATCTCCGATATTTTCATCGTCAGCAGCGAAAATGGCGACCAGACTGCCGACCTGTACGCCGTTCGCAATGTACCCCATGGCACTGTAGCCAACGTGTGGTACGACTCCGAGACATTCGGCACGAGCCGCCGTATGACAGTTTATACCCCAGCAGGATATGAGTCAGGCAAGAAACGCTACCCTGTGCTCTACCTCCTCCATGGCATGGGCAACGACGAAGAGGGCTGGACAACAACTGGTCGCGCAGCTCAAATCATCGACAACCTCATTGCTCAAGGCAAAGCTGAGCCAATGATTATCGTAATGCCCAACGGCAACGTGGCAATGGAAGGCGCCCCCGGCGAAACATCGTGGGGACTTGTACAGCCAACCGGTATGTTGCCCAAAACTATGGACGGAGCTTACGAAGCCTCATTCCCTGAAATCATTAACTTCATCGATAAAACATATCGCACAATTCGCAAACGCGAAGCTCGCGCTATCGCTGGACTCTCAATGGGCGGCTTTCACTCATTCCACATCGCTAAAGAGTATCCCAATATGTTCAACTACGTTGGTCTCTTCTCTGCCGTAGTAAATCCACGCCAAGAGGGTGTAACCGACGTGTATAAGGACTATGAAACCAAGCTCCAACGCCTATTTGGCTCTAAGCCAGAGCTATTCTACATCGCAATTGGCAAAACCGACTTCCTCTTCGACGAGAATGTAGCGTTCCGCGCACTCCTCGACTCAAAAGGCTACCCCTACGAGTATTTCGAAAACTCCGACGGCCACATCTGGCGCAACTGGCGCATCTACCTCGCCCAATTCCTCCCCAAACTCTTCAAAAAGTAAAATCCCACTAACCAACCAACATCTATAATAGGCTGCCTAAGGTTCTTAAGCAGCCTATTATTGCCTAAAGCTCTTTTGGCTATCTAAGTCGCCTATATTTCCCTATTAGCATCTATCATCATCTAAGGGCTGCGCTCTCAAAACAGCGCAGCCTCTTTTATATCGCCTGCAATACCTTTTATAGTTGACTGGCGCAGCGTGTCGAAGACACGACTTTATGTTAACCGGGGGCGAGAGCCCCGCGGAGTGGCTGTGCGTTAGCACTGCCACACTGCAGTCGCTCTTCATCCACCGCACCGCGAAGCTGCATCTTTATTACACATCGATAATCTGCAGAAAACTTTTTACGTGAGAATTTCTCAAGATTTCTCACTGCATTATCAACATTTAATATGCAGTGGTACAGTACTTTAGGGTGTTTTACTCAAATTCTCACGCATCTCTAATATAGTAAACATCTAAAGCAAAGAAACAATTCTATTAGATACAATAATATATAAGATATATATCTATATATAATATATTTATTATTATATATAGATATTATACTATTAATATATAGTATATTATAACTAAAATTCTACCTATATTTATCTTCTATTATCCTAAGAGCCGTGAGAAAATGAGAAAATTCGCTTAATTCACTATTAATCAACACAATAACAATTGGGAATTCACTGAGAAATCGTGAGAATTCTCACGCAATGCTATTCCCAAGACAAGTCATAGGCTGCCAAAGCCTCCTATTTACTGTGTCTAAGAACCAAATGGGTCAGTGAGGTGCTGAGGGGTTAGCGGGCGAGATTGAAGTTGACGGAGATGCCGTAGGAGGAGTTGGAGGTTGGGTAAGATGAGGTGGTGACCATGGGAGTGTTGACTTGGTGGTCGAAATACATACCAAGGGTGAGTTTCTTGCTCACAACGTAGTTGGCGGTAAAGTTGATATTCAGCGTACGTGTGCCCGATGTTGGTTGAGCAGTGGCTGTTTCGATGCGGCGAATCAGCGCGCGCGTGTTCTGCAATGAGAATTCGGCATTCATTGTCAAGTCGTTGCTCACGCCTTGCTGCGAACCCTTCATCTTCAGAATGGTATTGAATCCAACAATAGTGTAGCCAGCCCCAAATGTAAGTCCACTGGTGGTTGCCTCAACTACCTGACCTGCCGAAGCGTTGAGCGTCAGAGTGCGTTGGTCGCGATACTCGGCATTGAACTGCATATTGTTTTTCAGTGTGACTGAAGCACCAATAAGCGGAGCAAAGCGCTCGGTGATTGCGACTGAGGCAATATTGAATGGCGACGACGGGAGCGGTTGACCCGAAGCTTCATCGTAGACGAAACCTTGATTGTCGTTGATTGCCACATAGTTGAGGAACGATGTGAAGCTACCCACCGAATAAGTACACTGATAAGCGTGCGAGAGCGTGAACGACTTAATCTTTTCGCGCAGATTGAAGAAATTAATCAAGCCGTCGTAGGTGATACGCCAATTGGGGAGCACAGCGGCAAACGATGGGAAGGGGTCGGTGTAGATTGTATTGGGATTCTTACCCGAATAAGCGGCCACGAATGCAGGGATAAGCACATCGGACGATGCTGGCGAAACACCACCAACGGCGGGGTCGAACGGAGCTCCAGCATGAGGAGAATCCTTCAAGAAGCCAGTCGTCGGATAGTTGACACCAACGTATCCTGCTTGCAAGCGGTCGCGCACCACAGGTATATAGTCAAGGAATCGGTTGAACGGCTCGCTATTGTAGCCGTCGTCGGGCGAGCTGCCTCTGAGTGCCGATGCGAGCGCCCAGTGGGTTTTGGTGTAAGAGCCAGCCATTGATGTGGGTGCACCAGCATACATAAATTGCACTTGGTTGTTCTGTTGATGAGTGCGATTCCACGTCAAGTTAATCTTGAAACCTTTGAATGGCTCGAGCGATGCCTCCAGATTGATCTCATTGGAGTTAGACCATACGGCTGGCGAAGTCTGTCCATTATCGGTGATAAGCCACCCTCGGTCGAGAGCCTTGTCGATGTAGCTCTTATCGGCAAATCCGAATGCAAAATCAAGACCGGGCGACATCGGGCCGTAATGGGTCGACTGGCCGAAAATATCGCCAATATTAGGCGCGAACAATGGGATAGAGAGTGTATTGCCTCGCTTATATTTGGCCGAAACGCTGCGCGGAGTCATAATCAAACGTGTAGCATACTCAAGGATTTCGCGGCCGACATTCTTCTGGTCCTTCATTATCTCGTCGATAATGATGTTGAGCGTAGTGTCAACTTGGGTCAAAATCTCAATGCTATTGGCATCGATTACTCGAGTCTTTATCGGATACTTATTGCCGTCGGCTGTGGTGGCCTTAATCTTCACTTTATTAGTGCGCAGATTATGCCGCACCACCATAGTTGTGTCGGAGGTCAATGTGAATGAGCGTTCATAATGCTTCGGCTTGCGTGCTCGTTGAGTGCCACCTCTCGAGCCGCCAAATCGTTTGTCGACATCCTTCAAGAATGGTATTTTCTTGTAGATTGACTCGAAATTGACGCGTCCGTCGGCCGACCAGTTCGACTGGCTTGCGATGGTATTGCCCACGCTGATGCCTTCGATTGTAGCACCACGGTCCCAGCGATAGGTTGAGTTGTAGCTGAGCGAAGCGGTCAGGAAGTCGAGCACAGGTATGCGGTTGAACGGAGCCTTATACGAAGCGGTAAAGGTCTGATTATAGCTCCATGGCGTACCCATTGAGCGGATGCTCTGCCAGATTGTATCCTTCCACTCCTTATATCTGTCGGGGAAGAGTTTGCGATTGACCGCGCCAACTGTTTCCTCGATGCGTGCCGAAGTGTTCGACGTAAAGTTGAAATTCAACTGCTTGGTAATGTTCCATGAGAGGTTGAATTGGCGATCCCAAATGAAATTTTTGTTGACCGACACTGGGAGCTGGAACATCGCATCGACCTCAGAGCGAATCTGTTGCTCATAGTAGTAGCGCGACATTGTGGTGAGGAACGAGATATTGTTGGGCAGATAGTTGAGTTCCCAATCCTTGAAGAATTTCAAATTCTTATCCTTCGACTTAATCCATCCGAAAGGTTTTAATCCTGGCACGTATGGTGTGTAATTGTAGCCAAACGAGCCACGATAGTCGTTGGTGTTCTCGTATTCAGTTGTCGGGTCGACCTTTGAGCGCTTGCTAAACGAGAAGTTCAGTACGAAGTTCGAGGGGTCCCAAGGCATAGGAGTCTCGCTCTTGACGTCGAACTTCACGCCCGAAAGAGAGAAGTTTTGCACCGAAGTATGCTCCACAGCAAACGAATTGATTGAGTCGCGCGCCTCCTCTGTAGTTTCAGCATTGAGCGCATCCTTCAGCAATACGTCTTGGTCGAGAGGGTTATACTTAGGTGTGGTCTTCTCTTGTGTCATTGAATAGAAGATAGGTGCTTTCAAGGCAACTTTTTCGGGGAGGAAACGTCCGAGATCGGTCTGCACAGCGATGTTGTATTGCTGGTAGTCGTCGAGTCGACGGTCGTTAAGCGACTGGTCAACGCCACCGAAGCCAGCAGTTTCGACATGAGCGCCAACATTGAGCGTAGCCACGTCGGAAACGCCAAGGTTGACATTAGCTTTGGCTGCCCAACCACCATCCTCGTTGAATTCTGTTACGCGCAATTCGTTGATCCACACCGTACCGTCTTTTCGTGTCGACGAATTGTTGCGCACACCGATAAGCATCACACGCACATCGCTCAGCGTTGGATTACCGAGCACTGAGATGCTGTTGCGCTCATTGTTGGGGTCGCGACCAGTGTAAAGCGTGCCATATCCCACGCCAGCGCCCTCGTTTTTAGCCTTATTTCGCTGATTTTTTAGCTCGATGAGCGACTCAAGGCTGAAATCCATATAGTTGTTCTCAGGCCATACGATGAGGCGGTCGGTAGTAAGGTTGTTGTTATATTTGCCTTCAGGAGTGAGGGTCAGCGGCACTTCGTACTCATAGAAATTGTTTTTGACGTCGGAGCCAAGACGAATGAATATCGAGAGGTCGCCGTCGCGAAGGTCGGTCACGTCGTCGATAAACTGCTCAGCGTGTACCCACATCTGAATGCGTTTATAGTTGCGCAAATCGCGTTGGGTGTTGAGATAGATAGCACGTGCATCGCCTGCATCAAGGTCGCTGACACGCATTGAGAGCGACTGCTCGTTGAGCTGAGTAATCTGCGACTGTCCGGGGTCGACTGCACGAGTTACTCCGGGGGGAAGTACATAGTTGACAGGCTGGCGTGAAGCGTTTTCTTCGATATTAACAACCGACAAATCAAGTTCGCCCTCGGCTGGAGTATCGCCGCGAGTGTTGAGATTAAATTTGTAGGGGCGCCATTCTCCGCGTATAAGTTCGAGAGTAGCGAAGCGCAAGTGTGTGACCTCCTTAAAGCCTGTCATATAGATACGAGCGAAGCGTATCGATGAGAAATCCTTAATCGAGCCAACAACCTTCTCGAAGTCGCTTAATGGTATCTTAAACTGGAACCATTCTACCTCTTGAGACGTGCCGTCGCGCACTGGGATAATCGACGTCTGGCGGTCGGTGATGTAGTTCTTGCCTACAACGAGGTCTTCGGGACGAATCGACACTCGATACTGGAAGTAGCGCTCATATTCGTTGAGCGTATTATCCTGATTTATATCTTCGACATCGGGCACCGATCGAGCCGACTGATAGAGCGCTTCGGGAGCATCTTCGGGATTGAGCGAGTTGCCCTCAACGCCATTGTAGTGCTTGTAACGGTCCAAAATCGATGTACGCTCATCGTCGTAGTCATAGCCGCGGAAGAAGTGATAGTTGTCGCCTGCAGGGTCGTTGAATGGCGAGAATTGGTCCTGCATCATCGATGCAACCGTTTCGGGATTGAGTCGCTGATTCAGTTGTGTCAGATATTCCTGATAGGTAGGATACGACAACTCTTGGTCGTTCTTAAGTCCGTCGATACCAACGTCTTGCGCATTGCGAGAGCCTGCATTGTTATCAAACGAATAGGTAAGCGAATTTTCCGACGAAACATTACCCCAAACGGTCTCTTTGATAAACTCATTGTTGCCGTCGACTGGGATACCATTTTCGTAGGATTTCAATCCGTCCTTGAGTATATCTTCCGAGATTTCACCAAGGTTGAAATAAAGGTCACCGCCTGATTGGTTAGGATTCTCTGGGTCGAGGAATGGATTCATCATCCAGAATTGGATGTATTCGATATTCGACTGCTCAAAGTTGGTGTTCTCCATTCGGCGCATAATACCACCCCAGCGCTTTTCGGGATTAAGGAGATTACCTTCGGCGTCGATATTTGTAGCATCAAGGTTGTAAGGACCACGCTCAGTCGGATAGAACGACAGGTTGAGGGTCTGCACAATGTTCGATTCGCCATAGTTCAGTTCACGACCGGGCCAAATTTCGCGCGAGGTCACCTCACGAACATATGGATTAGAAAGCTGTTTGAGGTCGGCACGCAAGTAGCCGGGACAGAGCGACGAATTTTTGTCGGTGAACATTCGGTCAATTGTGTACCAGTTGAGCATTGCACGATTTTTGCCATAGTCAACATTGTTGGAAAGCGATGCTTCGGGGAAGAGAGCGCTGGCAGAACCGTCGTAAGGAGTTGAGGCGAGGAACCATGAATATGGAGAGCGCAAGTCGATGCCAATCTGTGCGTTTTCGAAGTCGTCGAGATATGAACTGCCCTTAGTTGAGCCACTCTTCTGAGCGTGAGGCACGAGCTGAGCATACTCAGCTACAAGGCTCAGCTTCGACGGTGCAGTAGCGTTGACCGTTGGTATCTTGTTGAGCAAGTTTGTGAGCCACATAAACTCGGTGTTGTAGGCCACGTTAAAACCAAACATTGAGTTGTTAATCAACTCATTACCTATGCCCACCTTCTCCGTCAATGCCTTTTCAGAGAAGTGCATAATGGTGGCACCCACATTGAAATTCTTGCTGAACGCGTATTGCAAGTCAAGCCCTAACAGGGTTTTACGCTGCATAGAGAATAGCGATTGGTTTTCAAGCGTAACCGACACATTCTGACCCGAATCGATGATGCTCTGATTGGTAATGGTGACAATACCCATTGAATAGTCGACCGTATAGTCGCTATTTTCCACCAACTGCACTCCGCCTGCTGTAACCACAACCGAGCCGCGGGGCACGTTCATCGCATTCAGTCGGATTTGCGACCCATTCGACGCCTGATATTCACCTGTAAGCACAAACTTATTCTTGTCGGCAAACTGCTGAGCAACTACCAACGTAGAGTCGTAAAGTTCCTTATAAACATACTGTTGCGCCACCGCCGGGTTGCCAATTTTCTTCTCAAGATGCGACCCGAAAGGCTCTACTACGGGGAATATAATCTTGCCTGTCGACGATATGATTGTATATCCCTCGAGGTAATCGAAGAATCCGTCGGGATTCGACTCCTCGTTAGAATCCAAGCGGTCGAGATTCATCACCTGAAGCAACGATTGATTAGTCAACCCACTCACAGGCAGATAATTAATCATTGTTCCAGTAGTATCGCTCAAATACTTGATATTCAAGCGGAAATTATTCTTCTGCACCTGATAAGCGCCAAGCGAATAGACGTTTTTCATCATCAGTCGCCACATCGGGATGTTGGGGTCGACAGTTGTCGACTTAAGCATCTTCACATAAAGCGACTGCGAGGTCGATGTGACATCCGAAGAGAATTCACCCACTTGATACACTTGCCCATTGTAGGTGTATTCAAATGCTACCGCCAGCACCTCGTCGGAGTTGAGCTGCGACTTGATTGAAATGTAACCAAGAGTTGCGTTGTAGGTATATTCCGAGCTTGTAAGCAAGCGCGCGCTTTCAATCTTTTCATAGTCCTTACCACCCTCAATGCCGTATTCACGCAATGGCTCAAGCGCTTGCGTCACGGTGTTGATGTCACGTGCACCGGGATATTCGTTCTTTATCACCGACAGCAGGTTGTTCGACTGATTCGTTGGCACTGCTACCGACGTATTTGGCAACCAATAGTTGTTGGTCAAGCCCGACGACTCGCCAAGGTCGGCAAATGCCACAAGGTTGCGGCTATTGTTGTAATTGTTGCTCTTGTTCGTCACCCAAACCTCAAGGCGAGTTATCTGTATGCCCGACAACACAAAAGGCAACTTCGACGCAAATTGGTCGTAGTTGTCGTAGAAATATTGGGCTAAGAAGAAGTGTCGATTTTGGTCATACTGGTCGGCATTGACCGTAAATTCAGTGGTCTGCACACCACCTTTTGTGCTGATAGTCTTCGACTCCGAATTTTGCTGCGACACCAACGCTGTGGCCGTCAGCTTACCAAACTGCAACTGTGTTTTGACACCAAACAATGCCGTACTACCACGAATCAACGACGACCCGGTGGTCATCGACACATTACCAGCTTCGATAGTTTTCACAATGTCGTCCTCTTCGCCGTCGTAGCCGAGTCGGAGGTTTTGCGAGTCGAAGTCGAAGGTCGCATCGGTGTTGTATGTCATATTGAATTTCAAGCGATTACCTACTGACGCGGTTATCGTAGCCTGAATTTTTTGGTCGAAATCGAAATATGTCTTACGGCGCGACTCCAACGAGAGCGACGGATTGTCGGTCTTATTTGAATTCACACCCATATTGAGCTGAATCGAGCCTTGAGTTTGCAATCTTACGCCACCGGGGCCGAATATCTTTTCGAGCGGTCCGAGCGCGAAATTCATATCAAGAATATTGAACGGTTCCTTCTCTTTTTGCTCGAAGCTTTCGCGATTCTTTTCCTGATAATAATTCGACATCGACTGCCGCAATTGCCAGTTATTAAACTGATTTTCAGAGAGAATGAATGGAGTGGCGATGTCGTGCTCACCCACTTTTGTGCGGATTACGTAGGTCTTGGTCAGTGGGTCGTATTCAGGCACCGTCATAATGTTGGTCGGTGTCTTCAAGTCCATTGGGGTCTCCTCGTCTAAGAGCGACTCATAGGTTTCAGGCGAGGTCTGCTGCACCGGGAAAGCTGTGTCGATTGAATCATTTGCAGCATTTGAGCCAGCAAGTACAACCGCAGCAGGAAGCGTTGGGCGTGTCACACCCACAGGTGCAACAAGTTGGGCGCTGGCTGTCAATACTATTGCTGCAAGAGCAACAAATATAACAGCGGCGCCTACCCACTTTGATGTATTGCGTTTATATTTCGATTGGCTCAAAATTGATTCGACTACATTAATTTGAATGCCTGCTTTATGGCAGCCTCCACCTTAATGTCCGGATCTTCCTCAAACACCTTCTTCAAGGCCTTCTGTGAAGCCGGTCGGGGGAAGCCGAGCATTACCAATGCCGACAACGCCTCTTCGTAGCTTTCCGAATTGACAGTCGGTTGAATAATTAACGTAGTATCAATGGGTTTTATTTTATCTTTGAGGTCAACAATTATTCTTTCTGCCGTTTTAGCACCGATTCCCTTCACCGCCTTGAGTCGGCGAACATCACCACTGAGGATTGTTTGCTCTATTTCGCCCGACGGAATCGACGACAGTATCACTCTCGCAGTGTTGGCACCAACACCCGAAACCCCTATCAATGAGCGGAATATCTGGCGTTCGCTCTCCGCTATAAACCCAAATAGCGACCAAGCATCTTCACGGATTATTTCATGGACGAGCAATCGCACCGACGTTTGACCTTGCAACGCCGTATACGTAGGCAAAGTTATGTTCACATTGTAGCCTACTCCTCCGGCTGTTTCTATCACACAATATGTTGGATTCAATTCGGCAATTTCGCCTTTAACCGATTCTATCATAGCTATTACTGATTTACCCACAAAATTAATAAACCCTCCCCAATTATTCAAATTCTCAATCAATTTTACTCCATATAAAAAACATCAGAGACGACATTTGCCGACTCTGATGCTATATTTACTTTATTTCTTTAGCTATTAGGGAATGAGGTCGTGGGCGCGGAACACTTTCTGAATCTTTTCCAACGCTACGGCCACTTGTTCTTTGGTGTGAGTAGCCATTAAGCTGAAGCGGATAAGTGTGTCGTGAGGAGCAACCGCAGGCGAAACTACAGGGTTGACAAATACACCTTCTTCGAAAAGGTCGCGAGTGATTTGGAATGTCTTGAAGTTGTCGCGAATGTAGAGAGGGATAATCGGAGTTGAAGTGTGGCCGATTTCGCAGCCCATATTGCGGAATCCTTCGAGCGCCATTTCAGTATTTGCCCAAAGCTGTTCTTGACGCCAAGGCTCAGACTTCATAATTTCGATAGCCTTGAGAGCTGCAGCAGTCGATGCTGGAGTGATTGACGCAGTGAAGATATATGAACGTGAATGGTGACGCAAGAAGTTGGTAATCTCTTTGTCAGTAGCGATAAATCCACCGAGCGATGCAAACGACTTAGAGAATGTACCCATAATCAGGTCAACATCCTTGGTAACGCCATAATGGTCGCAAGTACCGCGGCCACCTTCACCAAACACGCCGATACCATGAGCTTCGTCGACCATTACAGATGCATTATACTGTTTTGCCAACTCAACAATCTTAGGCAGATTAGCAACGTCGCCCTCCATAGAGAACACGCCGTCGGTAACGATGAGTTTCACCTTATCGGGAGCACACTTTTGGAGCTGCTTTTCGAGCGACTCCATATCGTTGTGCTTATATTTCAATGATTGAGAGAACGACAAACGACGACCTTCGATAATCGAAGCGTGGTCTTGCTCATCCCAAATGATGTAATCTTCGCGACCGGTCAAACATGAAACTACACCGAGATTCACCTCAAAACCAGTTGAATAAATCATTACATCTTCCTTGCCAATATAGTCGGCAATGGCTGCTTCAAGCTCTTTGTGAAGATCAAGCGTTCCGTTCAAGAAAGGAGAACCAGCACATCCAGTACCATATTTGCGTGTTGCTTCAATAGCAGCTTCTTTAATACGGGGGTCGCTAACAAGTCCAGAATAACAGTTCGAACCGAACATGAGGACTTTACGACCGTTGATGATTACTTCAGGCTCCTGCTCTGAGGAGATTGCGCGGAAATAGGGATAAACGCCAGCTGCTTGAGCTTCTTGTGGAGCAGTATACTTGGCTAACTTACTGTTTAATAATTTCATAGCAAACGCTATTTTATAAAACTTTTCTTAAAATCAACCTATTGTTGTCGATTTCTTTAAGACTAATCAAGGGGCAAAGTTACAAATTTTTTGTATAATAACAAAATTTTGCATATCTTTGCCACGCATTTCGGTGCCACATACCTACAAAATTGGGGATGACCGGTTTTGACAGCGTGTAGAGGTGGTGTGTAAGCATGCAGAGCAATGATGGCTACGCTCTTTAATCTGGGACATCGAATCTTTAAATGGCGAAAACAACTACGCTCTTGCTGCTTAATCGAAGTACAGTAGATTAGCTTAATCTCCGCAACAGTTGCAGAGACAAGACATCGCCCGATTGTCGTCGTCCCGAGACTAATCGACAAGGCGGTGCAGGTAAATCGGGAATAGGGCTCGGAAAGCCTCGCGATGAGCCCGAAATTTTAGAGGATAAGGACGCGATTGGCAGTCCTCGGCCTGTTGAGTCACGAAAACCAAGTGAAGACTAAGCATGTAGAAAGCTCATTAGTTCCGCGTTTGGACGAGGGTTCAAGTCCCTCCATCTCCACCAACAACAAATCCAACTTGCTGCCCACCAGCCCGTTGGATTCTTTTTTTTGCGTCCAACGCCATTACTGATTACCGGCTCAACTATCAGCCATACTTTCCACACAATAAGTTCTACCCCAATAATGCAGGTTAGTCTTGGAGGGGGGCGAGGGGTTGGATTTGGGAGAGGGATTCGGCGAGGGCGGCGTCGGGGAGGTCGTAGTTGATGAGGTTGCCGGCGAAGTATTGGTCGTAGGACGCCATGTCGATGAGTCCGTGGCCTGAGAGGTTGAAGAGGAT
>JAGBWK010000042.1 GCA_017629835.1 Muribaculaceae bacterium
GCCCTATTCTCCTCTGCGTTTGAGCGACGGCGAGAAGGCGGTGTTCTATCTCTTAGCGTCGGTGCTGTTTGCCGACAAGAATTCAATCATTATGGTTGAAGACCCCGAGACGTTTCTGCATCATTCGATAATGAAATCGCTATGGGATACAATCGAAAGTCTTCGCGATGACTGCACATTTGTCTATTTGACTCACGACCTCGATTTTGCATCGTCGCGCAACGATAGCGCATGCGTATGGGTCAAGTCGTTCGATGCTGAGCGCATTGCTTGGGATTACGATTTGCTAAAGAGCCCAGCCGAATTGCCCGAGGATGTTTATCTCGACCTTTTGGGTAGTCGCAAGCCTATACTTTTTATCGAAGGGACCGACAATCGCAGCATTGATGTGCGTATCTACACATTGCTTTATCCCGAATATACTGTGAAGCCATTGGGTGGATGCACAAAGGTGATTGAAACGACTCGCACGTTTAACGATTTGAAGAGTTTTCATCATATCGAATCGTATGGAATCGTCGACCGCGACCGCCGCACCAACCGTGAAGTGCAGACGCTTCAGCAGCGCAATATTGCAGTGCCAAGTGTGGCAGAAATTGAGAACTTATTGCTGATAGAGCCTGTGATGCGCATCGTGGCCCGACGGATGAAGCTCAATGCCAATAATGTGGTCGACACCGTGCGCACCAACATTATTAATATGTTCCGCTCAGAAGTCGAAGCGCAGGCGTTGCTTCATACCCGACATCGCACAAAACGCGAAATTGAGTGCTTTATCGACCGTCGTTCCAACGATATCGATTCCTACGAGGAGCATATCCGCAATCTTACTGCAGAGTGCGACCCTCGCGGCGTGTATGAGCACCTGTGCGACAGATTCAACACCTACATTGAGGAAAGGCAATACAATAACATATTAAGAGTGTACAATCAGAAAGCTATGTTGCCCAACTGCGGCATTGTTCAGATGTGTGGATTTGCCAATAAGGATAGGTATCTGCGCTTTATATTGTCGATACTTCGCGAAAATAGCCAGGATGCGCAAGAGATGCGTCAAGCTATGCGCAAGGTAGTTGGCCTTGAATAGTTTTGCTGGAATAGCTTGAATTGAATAATATCAATGATTTACCAAAATATATCAAATATGAAATATCGTATTCTTTTGGCGTCGCTTGTGCTGCTTACAGCTTGTGCTGAAAAATCGCAAAACGATCTGATTGAACAGAAAGTTGATGATATGCTTTCGCAAATGACCCTCGAAGAGAAAGTAGGACAGTTGCACCAAATCTCGGCGTGGGGCGATGCTGCAAGTATGCACGACGAAGTTGCTGCAGGTCGCATTGGTTCGATTCTCAATTTTGTTGACCCAGTTGAAATCAATAAATTGCAGCGCGTTGCAGTAGAGGAGAGCCGTCTCGGCATTCCGTTGCTTATTGCTCGCGATGTAATTCATGGATATAACACCATATTGCCTATCCCATTGGGGCAAGCTGCGTCGTTCGACCCAGAACTTGTTGAGCAAGGTGCTCGTATGGCTGCGGTTGAGGCTTCGGCCGACGGCATACGTTGGACATTTGCACCGATGATTGACATTTCACGCGATGCTCGTTGGGGGCGTATAGCCGAAAGTTGCGGCGAAGACCCTTATCTTGCGTCGGTAATGGGCGTAGCTATGGTGCGCGGCTTTCAAGGCGATTCGTTGAACGACCCAACAGCGATAGCCGCTTGCGCTAAGCATTATGCAGGATATGGTGCTGCCGAAGGTGGCCGCGACTACAATGCTGCCAACATCCCCGAACGCCAGCTGCGTAATGTCTATTTGCCGCCGTTTGAGGCTGTGGCAAAAGCTGGCGCTCAAACGTTTATGAGTTCGTTTAACGAAATCGACGGAGTTCCCTCTACGGCCAATCCATTCCTGCTGAACGATGTGTTGCGTGGCGAATGGGGCTTCGACGGATTTGTGGTTACCGACTGGAATTCTGCTGGCGAACTTATGGCTCATGGCGTATGTGTCGACAAGCCTGACCTTGTAGAGAAATCAATCAATTCGGGTGTCGACATGGATATGATGACCTATGGATTTATTGAAGAGCTGCCTCAATTAGTTGAGGAAGGGAAAGTGAAGCAGAGTGTTTTAGATGAGGCTGTGCGCCGCGTGTTGCGCGTGAAGTATCGTCTTGGGCTGTTTGATAACCCCTACGTCGACGAATCGCTATCCGACAAAGTGTCGCTTACTCCCGAAAATCTCGCTTTGGCTCGCAAAGCTGCCGTTGAGAGTGTGATTTTGCTCAAAAATGAGGGTGATGTTCTTCCTCTTGGTGCCAATGTGAAGAGTGTTGCCGTAGTTGGACCAATGGCTCACATGAAATATGACCAGCTCGGAACTTGGGCATTCGACGGCGTCAGCGACCGCACTGTTACACCATTGGAGGCTATCCGTGAAATTCCTGGCATTACGGTCAATTATGAACCAGCTTTTGACTCAACTCGCGACAAATCTACCGCCGGCATTCCTACTGCTATCTCAGCTGCTCGTCGTAGCGATGTTGTTATCGCCATTGTTGGCGAGGAAGCGATTCTCTCGGGTGAGGCTCACAGCCTTGCAGATATAAGCCTAAAGGGTGCGCAAAACGAGTTGATTCGTCAGCTTTCGGCTACAGGCAAACCTCTTGTGTTGATTGTGATGGCAGGCCGTCCGTTAACCATTGGCGAGCAAATTGAGCAGTCGGATGCTGTGTTCTATTCGTTCCATCCCGGCACTATGGGTGGCGCTGCAATTGCCGACTTGCTTTGGGGTGTTGAAGCGCCTTCAGGTCGTACTCCTGTTACATTCCCCAAAATGGTGGGTCAAATACCAATCTACTATAACCATACCAACACCGGCCGTCCATTCCAAGGAAATGAAACCCTCCTCGACGACATCCCACTCAAAGCCGGACAGACATCTCTCGGATGCACCTCATTCTATCTTGATGCAGGTGTTGAACCTCTCTATCCATTTGGTTATGGTTTGACTTACACTACCTTTGAATATGGCGAGCCACGCCTTTCTGCAAATGAGTTTAGCGTTGACGATACTCTGACAGTTGAAACCAATATAACCAATACCGGTAGCCGCGAAGCAACGGAGGTAGCGCAGCTGTATGTTCGCGACCTTGTTGGCAGCATCTCACGCCCTGTGCGCGAACTCAAAGCCTTCAAGCGTGTCAACATCAAGCCGGGCGAAACTGTCACTGTGGAATTTCGCTTGCCAATTTCGGAACTTGCATTCTATGGCTTTGACTATACTCGCAAAGTTGAGCCGGGCGAATTCAATCTGTGGGTGTGCCACGACTCCAATTCTGGAACGCCTGTCAGCTTCACCGTCAAATAATGATTTTAGCCCATTAAGTCTAATCGGCTCCCATTCATTTTATCTAATCGGCCCCAATTTTTTAGGAATCGGCTCAAAAAACATCAAAAACAAGCAAAAATCGGCTCAATTTGAGCCGATTTTTCAAATATTTTCCCTACTTTTGACCCGATTAAAAAATAAAACAAAGAATGTTACTGAGCCCACGAAGCGCAGTAACATTCTTTTTATGTGTGAATATGGGTTTATAAATATCGTTTATAAATCCTCACCGTGGGCGCGATTATATTCGTTATCGTAGAACATTGTAATATAATATTGGTCGAACAAAGCCCCCTTTGAAATCATAAACCAAACAGGCTTGTTTTGTTTAGCGGTCATAACCCTCATTACAGCTTCTCGGCAAAATTCACCAGCAAGGTCTTCTGATTGTATTAGGTTGAGTTGTTCTCCAGTTGTCATATTTTCAAATGACATGAGTGACTCTCCTATGACTTCAATTTGATCCTGAGGATATTTATTCATATATTCAGTTATGAGTGATGAAATAATGGCTTCTTGTGCTTTAATATCAAGGTCTTGATAGAAAATGGCTTCATAACGTTTATCATTAACCATTATCTCGTAGTGAACATCTTCGTCTTCAGATATTTTTTGGTCTTCTATAAATGATGTATATTTATCGTTATTGCTAAATTGATAGCAAAGATTATTGAATCGTATTCGTATATCTGTTCCTCCTCTATTATTTTTGTCTGCCACTACAATACGACAAACTTTATCATTATTAGTGACGATAC
>JAGBWK010000043.1 GCA_017629835.1 Muribaculaceae bacterium
CTGGGACGTATTCCGAAGCCAATTCCCGCTGCTAAACCTCATACGCGCCGACGTAGTTCACGATCAGATACATTCACTAATCACACTCGCTGAAGAGAGTGGACGCGAATATTTCGAGCGTTGGGAGTTGATGAACTCCTACTCCGGCTGTATGCTTGGCAATCCTGCCCTACCAGTAATCGCAGATGCATATATCAAAGGAATACGCGATTTCGATGTCGACAAAGCTATCCGCTACGGTATCAACTCCTCAATCAAGTTAGGCAACGACACCACTTTGGGTTACTATCCCGAGCCTCTTAGCATATCTAACACCCTCGAATATGCCTACGCCGACTGGGCGCTTGGCGCTCTTGCCGAAGCTGCTGGTATGACCGAAATTGCCGCAGAATACAAAGCTAAAGGCGAAGCGTATCGCAACGTATTCAATAAAGAAGTTGGATGGTTTTGCCCACGCAACGCCAACGGCACTTGGGCGCAGTGGAAAGAGAATGCCCGACTCGAAGAATGGTTTGGCTGTATTGAATCGAATCTGCTGCAACAAGGTTGGTTTGTGCCCCACAACTTCGAGGGCATGAGGGAGTTAATGGGCGACACAGCGACGATTGTTGCCGACCTCGAGCAGATGTTTGAAAATTCGCCACAAGATTTAATGTGGAACAAATACTACA
Source organism: Muribaculaceae bacterium (assembly GCA_017629835.1). Lineage (GTDB taxonomy): Bacteria > Bacteroidota > Bacteroidia > Bacteroidales > Muribaculaceae > JAGBWK01. The sequence goes on from JAGBWK010000043.1 coordinate 672, forward strand.
ACCATTCAAATGAGCCAGTCCATTTCGTCCCATTCCTCTTCAACAAATTAGGGCATCCATGGCTAACTCAGAAATGGACTCGCCATATCTGCAAAAACGCCTATTCTAATGGCATCGACGGACTTGTAGGCAACGAAGATGCTGGACAAATGTCGGCATGGTATGTTCTCACCGCTATCGGCATTCACCCGTCATGCCCGGGCGACAATCGTATGGAAATCACCAGCCCAGTATTCGACCGCGCTGAAATTACGCTCGATAAAAAATACCATGGCGGGGCAAAATTCACTATAATAGCGCACAACAACTCTCCCGAAAACATCTACATCGAACGCGCGCTCCTCAATGGCAAGCCCTACAGCAACTGCTACATCGACTTCTCCGACATCGCAGCTGGCTCCACCCTCGAGCTCTTCATGTCACCCACCCCAGCCCAACCAACCCACTAACCAACTGCATAACCGCATAGTGCCGACGGCTCGACTTTATGGTAACCGGGGGGCGCTACCCCTCGGAGTGGCAAAGCGACAGCTCTCCCACTCCCTCTGCGCTGCGAAGCTGCGCCTTTACACGACGAAAGCTTCGGACGCTCTGACGCACATCCGAGACATTATATCTTTATATTACTGTCAGCTAAAACAGTAAGAGGCTACCGGATGGGGTGCATCGGGTAGCCTCTTGGCATATTAAGAAACCTATTGAATTGATTACAAGCGGATTTTGTAGGTGCGGACTTTTCCGTTGTCGAGAAGGACGCGGCGGATGTAAATGCCATTTGAAGGATTCTCAACTCTGATACCTTGCAAGTTGTAGTATTCTTCCGACACGATTATACCTGATGTGGCAACCTCTTCAACTCCTGATTCGCCATAATCTTCGGCATTGTTGTCGAAGTCGATTGTTTCGAAATCAAAGTCGTAGCTACTCAAGTAGTTAGGATTATGAATTGTCGGAACGCTCATGCGGTAGATTTTGCCGCCACCGTCGGGATAACGTCCGTAAGTTTCGAAACCAGTGTGCTCATCGTAAGTGAACTTGTCGGTCCAACTACCGTCGGCTGCGGTCAGCAATACCACAGAATCGTCATCGTTGCCGAGTTTGAACTCAGCGTGCAACTGGCTGATAGGAGTACGTTTCGACATCCACACAATCAAGTGCCCATGAGGAGGAATCACAGTTGAGCCCTCTCCTACTGAAACGATTTGAGAGTTCATCAAG
>JAGBWK010000044.1 GCA_017629835.1 Muribaculaceae bacterium
CCCCTCAAAACCCTTGAGAAAATTCCCGCTTAAGCGGTAGCTGCCACCGCCCACCTTCCACAAAAAGGACAAGCAGCAAAGAGTACATTAAACATCACTGACCACCAACGCCATTGGCGCCATATCGCTCACCGGGCAGAGAACCGGAGTCCCTATGGCAGGGTATGAACGCATCCCCTTATAGCCAATTAGCCCTATTCGATTCACACCCCACGGAAGTCCCATATTTATCGCGCATTAGCGGTTTCTCTCAGTGGTTTGTGGCTCGCTTGGGGCTTTATTCTTTTGAGGTGAGAGCGAAATTGACGATGATTGGGTAGTGGTCCGACGACTTAACATTCCCAACCTCAAAGTCAAGCGGAGTCAAACAGCCCCCATAAAGCACATGGTCGATGTGGAAATAGAATCGATCCTTGTGATAAGTAATCGTGGGGCCAAAAGCAACCTCTGAAAATGCCGACTTGAGGTTATCGGCAGCTAAATAATTCAATGCAAACCCATTGCCAACCTCATTAAAGTCGCCTGCAACAATCACATTACGGTAATTCAGCGAATCGAGTTGATGACGAAGCATCTCAACTTGCTTCGCACGCTGGCGAAATGCTGGCGATAGCTTCCGGAACAGCGTCTTCGATGCCGACTCAAGATCAACCTCGCGGTCTATGTCGGTCATCTTGTGGTAAATCTCCTTATCTGCATCACTCAACCCCAACGATTGAAGATGCAAGCTGACAATCAATATTGTATCACCATTTACCACCGTCTCTGCAGCACTCCAAGCAGCCGAACTACTGTCATATTGAGGCAAATCGATAGCTTTGAGTGGATATTTCGATAGGATACAGCTCGCACGCCAGCGTTGGTTGACGCAGTAGGGGTAGATACTATTGATAGAGTCGACTTGCTCGCGGTGTAAGTGATTCTTCGGTAAAGGGTAAATGCCTGCCTCCTCCTGTACGCACACAATGTCGGCACCCGAAGCAATAATCTGCGACGCAGTACGATTCGTATTGTTAGGGTAGCACTCTTCCACGTCGATAAAACCGAATGTGTTGTAACACATCAGTCGCAGACGCTCCTCATTCTCGCACTTAGGCTTGATAACATTCAGTGGACATACCTCACGCATAGCCCCCATACTCACAATCAGAGCCACAATCGGAATCACAACATATCGCTTTCTGACGAACAGATTAATAATCCCAAGCAGAACCATTCCCAAAATGCACAGCGGAAATATCATTGCTACAATCGACGGAAGCGTCACCTTCAGCGGGCTGACCATTCCTCCGTAAGCCGAAACAACCGTCAGCAGCGCCGCCAACAGATTGACAGCCAACCATAGCCAACGCAACGCCACGGCAAAGATATTTCGCTTTTTAGTAGCCATTGTTCGTAGTGTTACAATTTGGAACTCGTATCGAAAAGCCTCTTCTTCTCATCGGCAGTCAGCGACGTGTAGCCCGACTTGCGAATCTTGTCGAGTATGCGGTCAAGCTCCTCGCGGGCTTGCTCTTTTTCATCAACGGCGTTAGTGCTGTTCTCCTGCTTCGGAGCATTTTTATGAGCCTTTTTGAAATTAAACTTATGCTTTTTCGGTTTCCCCTCGCGATTGAATAGGTTGACAATGCCGTCGATTGAGCGATTGAGCGGCGACGTGATGTCGACGCCCCTGATATAGAGCATTCCAAAAGCAAGTCCTGCAAACATACCCCCGATGTGCGCCACGTGACCACCAGGATTATTGCCCACTAAACCCAAAGCAAAAGCAACGATTGCCACTATCGCAACATATTTCAGCTTTACCATGCCGATAAGTAGCAGACCAATCTCATGGTCAGGCATAATCACTGCAGTAGCTATAACCAATGCAATCACCGATGCCGATGCTCCCAACAGAGAGCCTGCAAGCGAGGGAAACACCTGCGCCGCCGCGAGATAAAAAATCCCTCCAGCCAATCCACCAATAATATACAAACCCATAAACTGGCGCGGAGTACACCTATACATAAACAGAGTACCCATCCAATATAGTGTAAGCATATTGAACAACACGTGCCACACATCGTAGTGGGTTATCATATATGTCAGCAAAGTCCATGGCTTGCAAACAAACTCATTGATGCCTGAGGGTAGCACCAACCAATCAATAATAGTATTGGCAACGCTACTATTGGTAATCATGTCTACAATCCCTATAATCCTTAGCGTTAGGAAAATAGCTACGTTGACAATGATTACTTTCCAAAGTAAACTGAGATTGCGCCAGCGCGACGCAGCTTTATGTAGATAATTAGTTCTCAAAACCGTTCTGTCTATGGTTCGCCGATATTCTCTGATAGCGATTAGCCGTTATATATTTGCTGACCAATCAATAGTAACTGTTGTTTATCACACCCTTCTTCTTCCAATACAAGAGGATGATAAGGCCAAACACCATTCCACCTAAGTGTGCAAAGTGTGCCACATTGTCGCCAGCATTATTGCTCATGCCCTGTAGAAGCTCTATCACAGCATACCCAATCACCAACCAGCGTGCCTGAATCGGCATAATGAAATATAGATAGATTGGAGCCTTTGGAAACATAAAACCAAACGCCAACAGAATACCGAACACCGCTCCCGATGCCCCAATAATAGGCGTATTAATCAAGCTCCATATCGAATCGACATAATAGTCGCCTGTGTGCAGCATATATCCCTGAGGAACGTTCACCGATGCAATCTCGCCAACAGTGACACCCTCTGGAAGCAAGCCACTATAGTGGGAAATCATAATGGCAAACACTCCCATTTGGATGAGCGCAGCTCCGATACCACACGATAAATAATAGAACAGGAATCGCTTCGACCCAAGCACTTGCTCTATAACCAATCCAAACATATAGAGCGCAAACATATTGAAAAACAAGTGCATAAAGTCGCGCTGAACAAACATATATGTCACCAACTGCGCAACGTTGAAATCTGGCGACGTAAAGTAGTGTAGCGCACAAATATCAAGCAACTTAGCGACGGTCGTGTCGGGCATAATCTGTATTGCAAGCCACACAATCACGTTTATTATCAATAAATTTTTCGACACCGGAGGCATCGATCCGAATGGTGATCCTAATCTCATATTACGTTAGATGTATCGTTCTAATAATTCTATATATCTGCGAGTAAAATATCTGCGAGCAAATAAATTCTTTATTTCTGCAAAGTTACAAAAACCATATCAATATTAAATCGTCATTAATACTTTTTAAACCGTTAATATGGCGAATTTGTTGTCAATATGTAGTGCAAATATCTTACGATTGTCGCCACGATTGCCAACTGCGTATAATCTAAGTTATTCTAAGTTATTCTCAGTTTGAATTTTCTGGTTGATTTTCATTGGCGATTTTTTTGTCGTTTATGGGATTTTAAGTAAATTTGCACTGAAACTATACGGACAATCTATTCTCTTATTTAATCTTATTCACAGTGCACTGGCTTAGCCAAAATTATTTATGTCCGTCATCATGCTTACTCTGACCATATTAGGTTGGAGAAGTCTTGTATGTTCATAGAATGTCGGTATAGTTTCGGAGTCACTTTCGCGGGCCTCCTGGATCGGGAGGCGGAAAGCAGACCGAGCATTATGGGCTTCTCATTATGTAGAGGGCAGTAGCTTCTATACAAATGAAGTGTGCAGCTTCTATATGAATGAAGTGTGCAGCTTCTACGTAATGAAAACGCTTCGATAGCGGTCGCGACTTTGTAGTTTCCCGTGCCGACAATCCCGGCAGCGCGGGGAATAGAATCTTTTATCCGTATAGTTTTCATTCATTCCGTATAGTTTTCAATCATTTACCGGGATTAATGCCGATATGCTCTGCGATAGAGCGTTGAGGTTGTAGTTCTTATTATTTTAATTTTTAACCAAAACGACTAATCAAAGTTCAGCGTCGTGGTACGCACTCAAAGTGTTTTTCAATCGCGTAGCAGAGGCTTGTGAGCGCCTGTCTGCTGTGGGTATTGAAACGTTTGTGCCCATGGAATCTAAGATTGTAGTTGATGCCGAGGGGAAACGCAATGTCATGCGTCAACCTTTAGTCAATTCGCTTATGTTTTTCAGAGGGACTGCCGACGATGTAGCAGTAGTTCGCCACGAACTAAATGCTAAGGCTATGATTTATCACACTCCCGGTAAGCCTCGTGAGGCTTCGCCTATTTCGGATTCGGAGATGGAAATATTCCGTCTCGTCACCGATAATATGGACGTCCCACTGAAATATCTCGGTGCAGACACTGAGAAATACACTGTGGGCGAACGCGTGAGAGTGATTGCAGGCCCGTTGGAGGGCGCTGTAGGCCACGTTTGCCGAATACGTGGCGACCGACGATTGGTTGTTTCTATCGCTGGCGTTTGTGCTGTAGCTACTACTTACATCCCAGCTAATCTCTTATCTAAGCTGTAGAAAAAGGACACGTTATTAACTTTAAATCCATTATGATGACACCCTGTGTTCTAAACTTTGTCAACAATCTGTCAACGCAGTGGCTTATCAATGGCGCGTTAGTGCTGCTGATAAGTGTATTGGTCACTGGTATTCTAATCCCACGAATACTGTTGATTTCGTACCGCAAAAATCTGTTTGATATGCCCGACGAACGCAAAATTCATAAAGGGACGGTGCCACGACTTGGTGGTATGGCATTTATGCCCGCTGTTGTCCTTTCGATTGCTTCGGTTTTGGGTTTAAATCTGATTCTGCAAGGTAGCAGTTCGATAACACCCGATATGTTTATATTCGGCAAATCAACTGTCGAAATCTGCTTCGGGCTTTGTGCATTGATGATGCTTTACCTTGTGGGGTTGGCCGACGACCTTGTTGGCGTGAAATATCGTGCCAAGTTTGTTGTACAAATTTTTGCCGCGCTGCTTCTCATCAGCTCTGGGTTGTCTGTTAATTCACTCGGCGGATTTTGGGGAATTTATGAATTGCCAGGGTGGATTGATGTTGTGCTCACCATTATGGTTGTAGTGCTTGTAATCAACGCTATCAACTTAATCGACGGCATCGATGGACTCGCCTCTGGGCTTAGTGCTATAGCATTAGCATTCTATGCTTGGGTATGCTTTGCCGAAGGCTCATACATCTTTTTCGCTATTGCGTTAGCTGCTGTCGGCACCCTGATTCCGTTCTTCTACTACAACGTGTTCGGCAATCAGAACGTCGGCAAGAAAATCTTTATGGGCGACACTGGCGCTCTCACATCGGGGCTTATACTCGTATTCATTGCATTGAAGATAAGCAACAACGAGAGCCCTGAAATATTCTCGCAGTGTCAACCATTAGTACTCGCATTCGCACCGTTGGTGTTGCCATGCTTGGACGTGTTGCGCGTGTTCTTCCACCGCATACGCCGCGGCCGCAGTCCGTTCGAGCCGGGTCGTACTCATATTCATCATAAATTCCTCGCACTTGGAATCAAGCAGCGCTATGCTATGCTAATCATTATCCTTATTTCGGCAGCTATCATAGCCCTTGATTTATTGTTGTCGCCATTTATGTCGATATTCTTCATATTGACGACCGATATCGTGCTCTGGACTGTGTTTAATATCCTGCTCTCGCGAGCTATCCGTAAACGACAAAAACTACACCCCGAAGAGAAACCGCTATTCGATTAACCCCCGCGGCTACTCAACTCTAACAACTAATCACTAAACATTAGTCACTCAACACTTATCACTAAACATTAATCACTCAACGCTAAATATTCACTCCACTCTCCACTAACCCTATTACTAACCGTTCAATTCAGATACAATGTTTAAGAAAAAATCGCTTTTAACGTTTGCTCTCGTAACCTTAGCATTCACTGCGTGCAAAGCACCCCAAGACATCACCTACTTCCAGGATATGGAAAATGGAACTACGCTCATGACTTCACCCGTCAGTGAGATTGTTGCTCAACCCGACGACCGTCTGACTATCGTAGTTCATTCGCAGGACCCTCAGCTTGCCGAAATTTTCAATATGCCTATTCAGGCTCGTCGCATCGGCGTGACAACTGGACGTCAAAGTTCCGCATTAGCCTATAGCAATGGAGGTGGCGGCAACAATTCAACATCTTGCTACACAGTCGATGCATTTGGCGACATCGAATTCCCTGTATTGGGAACAATCCACATCGGTGGAATGACTCGTCAACAAATCGCTGCCTACATCAAGGATGAACTCATCAACCGCAAACTCCTTAAAGACCCAACTATATCGGTCGAATTCCTCGACCACTCGTTCACAGCACTCGGCTCGGTAAATAGTCCCGGACGCATCGTCTTCGACCGTGACCGCCTAAATATCATTGAGGCTATTGGACTTGCTGGCGACCTCACTATCGATGGTATGCGCACCAACGTCAAAGTTCTCCGCATGGAAGAGGGCAAACAGAAAGCCTACGAGGTTGACCTCACAGATGCTCAAAGCCTCTACAAATCGCCAGTGTTCTACGTGCAGCAAAACGACGTAATCTACGTGGAGCCTAACGACACCAAGAAGCGTACCACCACAGCCAACGGCAACACTCCGTTCACTCCAGCATTCTGGATTTCAATCGCTTCATTCCTCTCAACCATCGCTGTGTTAATCCTCAACACTACAAATTAATTCTCACACCTCAAGAAATCACTTCAAACGATTTCTGTTCCAAACATTCAAATCACTCTGAAACGTAAAATTCAACTGCTATATGGAAGACAACGAAATTAAAGAAAAGGGTACAACGACCATCAGCTTTAAAGAATTGTTCTGGATTTTTGTTGGTCATTGGTACTGGTTTGCAATTGCCCTTCTTCTCACTTGCGGCTATGCAGTCTACTACATTATGAAGACCCCCAAAGTCTACGAGTCAACAGCTGCAATCATTGTTAAGGACAACCAAGGTGCAAGCCCCGACGTGTCGGAAGCTTTCTCCGACATAGGCCTGCTCAACACCTCGGTTAACATCAACAACGAGCTCGTGCAAATCAAATCGCCTATCATCGTCAACGAAGTAGTTGAACGCTTAGGCTTAGACGTTGAATACCGCGTGAAAGATGGTTTGCGTCCCAACCTCCTTTACGACAAGGACCTCCCAATCACAGTCAACTTTGTCGACATCGCCCCCGACCGTCGTGCACAGCTCATCGCCAAATACAATGGCGACGGAACGATTGAGCTCGGCCCATTCGCTCAAGGAATGGATGAACTCGATGACCAGTCCGACAAACACAATATGACTATCAACCTCAGCGAGCAGCAAAACGACACCCTCGCTTCGCCAATCGGCCGACTCATAGTCAAAGAAAATCCCGCCTACCTCGGCATGAAGGACGATAAAATCGAAATCCACGTCGACCATATCGGCAATGTGAACGCCTCGAGAAAAGTACAGGCCTCGCTTCGTACCGAAGTGCTCGACAACTATTCGTCGGTAATCCACATCTATGCGCAGGACATCAACGTGCTCCGCGCACGCGACATCCTTCAAGGTGTAATCGACGTTTACAACGACAACTGGATTGACGACCGCAACCAAATCTCGGTTGCAACATCGAAATTCATCGACGAACGTCTCGCAGTCATTGAAAACGAACTCGGCTCAGTCGACTCCGACATTTCATCGTTCAAAGCCGAACACCACATCACCGACGTTGGCGCCGTAGGAACAGCCTACTTCCAGCGCTCACTCGAAGCATCCGACGAAGTAGCAGGCCTGCGCAATACTCTCGACTTGGCTCGACAAGTGCGCGACCACCTGACCAACATCGTCAACTCCCACGAAGTGCTTCCTGCAACCACTGGTCTCAACAACATCGGCATCGAAAGCCAGATACAAGCCTACAATACCGCCCTCGTCAACCGCAACAACCTCGTTGCCAACTCATCGGAACTCAACCCATTGGTTGAACGCGTCGACGTAGAGCTCAACGGTATGCGCCAAGCAATCCTCTCGGCTATCGACTCCTACATCACAACCCTCAACGCCGAAATCCGAGGCAAACAAGCGCAGCAGACAGCCTCAGCATCGCGCATGAGCGCTGCCCCCTCGCAAGCACGCCACCTTCTTGGCTTCGAACGCCAGCAGAAAGTAAAAGAGTCGCTCTACCTCTACTTGCTGCAGAAGCGCGAAGAAAACGAACTCTCGCAGGCATTCTCAGCCTACAACACCAAAGTGGTGATGCCCCCGTCGGTGTCAGCACCCGTTAGCCCACAGCCACGAAAGATACTTGCAATCGCCATAGTAATCGGCCTTATAATCCCTGGTGGAATCCTCTTCCTTGTCGAAATTCTCAACACAAAAGTGCGTGGACGTCGCGACATCGAATCGCTCACTCTCCCATTCGTAGGCGAAATCCCCTCAGCAACACAGAAGCGCACACGCTTCCAGAAATTCTTCGGCATTCGCCCTAAAGCACAAAAAGATACAGGCATCATCGTGCGTCGAGGCAACCGCAACATCCTCAACGAAGCCTTCCGAGTAGCCCGCACTAACCTCGAATTCCTCAGCCCCGACAAAGGCAACGGCAAAGCACGAGTCATCATGCTCACCTCAGCCAACCCGGGCTCAGGCAAAACATTCGTCGCAGCCAACCTCGGCTCAGTATTGGCACTCAAAGACAAGCGCGTAGCTCTGCTCGACCTCGACATGCGCAAAGCAACCCTCTCGAAACTCGCCGGCTCACCCTCGAAAGGCTTGACCAACTACCTCGTTGGAACAGCAACGCCCGACGAAATCGTAGTTCGCGACCTCGATGGAGCCGAAGGCGTCGACCTCTATCCCGTCGGAACAATACCCCCCAACCCCGCCGAGCTCCTCTACAGCGAACGCTTGGACGAACTCGTGGCCGACCTTCGCAACAGCTACGATTACATCATCTTCGACTGTCCGCCAGCCGAAATCGTAGCCGACACCAAGATTGTTAGCCGCTTGACCGACCTCACAATCTTCATCATCCGTGCCGGCATCTTCGATCGCTCAATGCTCGCTGAGGTACAGAAATATTACGACGAAAAGACCTTCGGTCCAATCTCCGTAATCCTCAACGGCACCGACGACCCCACCACATCCTTCGTCTACCGCTCCAACCGCTACGGTTA
>JAGBWK010000045.1 GCA_017629835.1 Muribaculaceae bacterium
AGGGAGGGGCTTGTATGTGGCAGAGCTGGCGCTCTGCCACTCCGAGGGGCTAAAGCCCCCGGTTACCATAAAGGCGCTGCGTTGCAGCGCTCTGCCAGAGCGATAGCGGAGGGCTGGCGCGAGGAAATAGGAGACTTAGGCGACATAGGAGATCTATGCTGCGCAGGGGAGACATCTCGAACTATCGAATACTCGAATACTCGAATTCTCGACGGGGTTCCGCGAGGGTGCGAGGTTGGGGATGCGCGCAAGTGTGAGGGCTGAGGCGGAGGGGGAATGGGTATTGGGGGATTTTGGTTGGATTTTTGGGGTTGGATGTGGGAGTTTCGATTTTTTTTGGTAACTTTGTGAAGATATTGCAATATAAAAAAGAAAACAGATTTACATGGCTAACAAACCGTCAACACCAAAGGGCACTCGCGACTTCTCCCCTATCGAGATGGCTCGCCGAAATTATATCTTCGATACTATCAAGAGTGTTTTTCGCCTACATGGATTCAACCAGATAGAGACTCCCGCAATGGAGAATTTATCAACTCTAATGGGTAAGTACGGCGAAGAGGGTGACAAGCTATTGTTCAAAATACTTAATTCTGGCGACTATCTTCGTGGCGTAGATCATCAGTTGATAGATAATGGAGAAACGCTTAAACTTGCTTCTCAACTATGTGAAAAGGGTTTGAGATATGACTTAACTGTGCCATTTGCACGTTATGTGGTAATGCATCGCAATGACCTACAGATGCCTTTCCGTCGTTTCCAAATTCAGCCGGTGTGGCGCGCTGACCGTCCGCAAAAGGGTCGCTATCGTGAGTTTTACCAGTGTGATGCCGACATCGTGGGCAGCGATTCGCTATGGAATGAGGTTGAACTCATTGACATAATCCGCGAGGTGTTCAAACGATTGAAAATCAATGTAGCAATAAAGCTCAATAACCGCAAAATACTTGCTGGAATAGCTGAAGCTATTGGTCAGCCTGACCGCTTGATTGATATTACTGTTGCAATCGACAAACTTGATAAGATTGGTCTTGATGCAGTAAATGCAGAGATGCTTGAAAAGGGTATTTCGCAGGAATCTGTTGACCGACTGCTTCCGATACTCCAACTTTCGGGCAGCAATGAAGAACAGCTCGAAAAGCTCCGCGAAATCCTCGCAGACAGCGAAACTGGACTGAAGGGCGTAGAGGAGATGGCAACAGTGCTTGCTCACGCATCAAAGGCGGAAAATGCTGACACAAATGGCGGCGCAAGAATTGACCTTGATGTGTCGCTCGCTCGCGGACTCAACTACTACACTGGCACTATTATCGAGGTAAAAGCGCTTGATTACCAAATTGGTAGCATCACAGGCGGTGGCCGTTACGACAACCTAACAGGTGTGTTTGGAATGCCTGGACTTTCGGGTGTGGGTATATCATTTGGTGCTGACCGCATTTATGATGTGCTTGAAGGGCTTGACCTCTACCCTGCCGACGTGTTGGAATCAACCAAAGTGATGTTCACAAACTTTGGCGAAAACGAAATGGCGTATGCTCAAAAGGCTGCTGCTGAATTCCGCGCAGCAGGCATTGCTACAATGGTATATCCAGAAACTGCAAAAATGAAAAAGCAATTCAGCTATGCCGATGCTATGAACATTCCTTACGTAGCTATTGTTGGAGAACAGGAACTTGCTGAAGGTAAAATCACGCTCAAAGAAATGGGCACAGGTGCTCAATCGTTGGTTAGCATCACTGAAGCAATAGAGCATCTCTATGGACTTGACTAATAAGATTGACTATCGTAAAAGCATATATTGAAAGTAAAAATCAGAAAATGAAAAAGATATTATCCACACTCATAATCATTGCAGCGTTGCTGACTCCTGCCGTTGCTTCGGCTCAATTCCGCTGGGGTCCAACGGTTGGCTTTGACCACACAACAATGCATTTCAACCAAGACCTCATATCAGTTGATGGTAAACCCGGTTTTCAAGCTGGTTTACTAAGCGAATTGATGTTTCCGGGCATAGGCTTTGGTATCGATATGGGGCTTATGTACACAATGCGCGGTGCACAAGTAAACTTTAGCGAGAAAACAGTGTGGGACGACTGCGGCAATCCACGCTCATATCTCCATTACATTGACATCCCTATCAACCTTCGCTTTAAGTGGACACGCATGCAGGGATTTGAGGATTACTTAGCGCCCTACGTGTTTGGCGGTCCGATAGCAACTATCATGGTGGCACACAACAATGTAGATGCATTCAACTATTCAGGTGGAGATGTTGGTGCGCAAGTTGGTCTTGGCGTTGAAGTGTTTCGCAACTGGCAGATTCAAGCGTCGTACATTTGGGGGTTGACTTATGCAGTGAAAACAAAATTGCTTGACGACTTCAGTGCGCAAAACCGCACATGGTCGCTACGCGTCACATATTTGTTCTAAGTGGGATAAACAGCCACTGGCCACGAGTAGCTAAGCCATTGGCTCGAACGAAAAGATTAAGAAACTAACGACTTATAATGCGGCAGCTCAGGTAGGAACTTGTAGCTGCCGTTTTCATAATCAATTTCGCAGCAATAGTGTTTCAATCCGTTTGATACGACAAGCAATCGGGCTTTCAAAACCATATTATAACGGACTATTTGGTCGAAAACGGCTTGTGTGATATCAACTGTAGGTGCTTTATATTCAACAATTACCATTGGACGACGGTCGGGACCATAGACTACGGTGTCGGCACGACGCTGGGTGCGATTCAGCGTCAATCCGATTTCGTTGCCAATTACAGAGCTTGGATAGCCGAGAGTGCGACACATATAGTCGACAAAATTTTGGCGAACCCATTCTTCATCAGTCAGCACAAGCCATTTATCTCTGATAGAATCATAGACCTCCCAACGCCCATTGTGCATTTCGATGCGTAAAGGAGCGGCAGGTAAATTAAGTTGGCAGAAATGAAACGTTTTGTTTTGCATGATTCAGAATTTCTGCGTAAATTTACAAAAATAATTTCAATAAGATAACGACTCAACCATAAAAGCGCAAATGGCAACAGAAGTAGCAACATTCGCCGGACTGAAGAATCAACTTGCCAGTCGCAAGTATGCTCCTGTGTATCTACTCCACGGAGAGCAGCCATACTTTACGGATGAGTTGGTAAAATTATTTGAAAACATACTGCCACCAGCCGACCGCGACTTCAATCAGTATATACTATACGCGCCTGAGGTTGAGCCAGCCATTGTAGTCAACAAGTGCCGCAGCTATCCAATGATGTCGGATTATCAAGTGGTAATAGTGAAAGAGGCGCAAGTGCCAGGAGCGAACTACTTGAATGCGTTTGCTGCGTATGCAGAGAACCCCAATCCGTCGACTATATTAGTAATTGTAGGCCGAGGAAAAACAGTAAGCTGTGCTGAGCTAACAAAAGCGATACGCAAAGGGGGGGGTGTGATATATGAGTCGAAACGCATATACGAGAATCAGATTGGGCCTGCAATAATGCAGGTGGTAAAAGATATGCAGCTCAACATAGAGCCAAAAGCGCTTTCGATGCTTCAGGACTATGTGGGCACAGACTTAGCACGCATCCACAACGAGGTGTCGAAACTTGCAGAGATTCTCGGACCAAATGCAATGATAACGCCCGAAAGCATTGAGCGTAACATTGGCATTAGCAAGGATTTCAACACAAATGAATATATTGCAGCCATTGCTTCACGAAATGCAACCAAAGCGTTTCAGATAGTTGAATATTTCAACCGCAACAATAAGAGCGGACCTCCACAAGTGGTGTCGACAGCATTGTTCAATCTATTTTCGAATATGCTTGTCGGGGTGTATGCGCCCGACAAGAGCGACGCAGCACTGCTGAAGCTCTTTAATTTCAAATTTGCAATACAGCTCACAGACATCAAACGGGGATTGAGCAACTACAACGCATGGCAGATGATAGCTTGCATCAATGCCATTCGAGAGTTTGACGCAATGTCGAAAGGTGTTGGAAGCCGTCAGAATCCGTACGACTTAATGCACGACTTGACGTTCAAGATACTGACAACCAACGGCAAAATTGAGATATAATCAAGGCAATTATCAGCGCTGCTGAGTTCTATATCAGCGTTGTATGGGTTGTGATATATAAATTAGTTGCAAAAGCCTGATGCGATTAACCGATAAGTCCCATTATGAGAATAATGGCAAGGCAAACAGGCGCAACGAATTTCAAGCAGAATATTATCAGCTTAAACATAGGCACGCGAATCGACTCATTATTAGTCAATTGGCGACGTAACACTCCCCTATCAAGAATCCACCCAACAAATATCGAAATAAGCATACCACCGATTGGCAACAGTACGTTGGATGAGATGTTGTTGAAAAGATTAAACAGATTTAGACGTTCGAGAGGACCAAACGAAAGCGCGCAAAGAGAACCAAAGAATAGCGCAATAGCTGTGCAAACAATACATGCCTTTGAGCGGCTTAAGCGGCCTTGCTCGGTCAGGAAAGTGATAGAAATTTCACTCATTGATATTGTCGACGACAACGATGCAAGGAAAAGCATAAAGAAAAACAATGTAGCCCAAATTGCACCAGCCGGCATCATTGAAAATATACGAGGAAGTACCTCAAACATAAGGGTTGGGCCTTCGGCAGGCGACATTCCAAAGGTAAACACAGCTGGAAAAATCATTATTCCGGCAAGAATTGCTACAAGAGTGTCGAGACCAGCTGTAGCAGCTGCACTTCGCACAATGTTTGTTTTATCGTTGAAATAAGATGCGTAAGTCAGCATGCATCCAAGGCCAATGCTAAGAGAGAAAAATGCTTGACCGAGCGCACTGAGTACTACATTCCAAGAGAATTTCGACAAGTCGGGGCGGAAAAGGAAATCAAGCCCTTGCGAGGCTCCTGGCATAGTCAATGAGTTGATGCAGAATATAATAATGATAATGAACAATAGCGGCATCATAATGTTAGACATACGTTCCAACCCCTTACGAACACCGCGAATTATAACCAAGAGATTTATCAATAGGAATACAACGGTCCAAAGCAAGGCTCTCCAACCTGTTGTAAAACCGACAAATTGCTCATGGAAATTGACGTCGCTACTAATATTACCGACAATTGATTGAACGAAATACTCGATAGTCCAACCTGCTACAACAGAGTAGAAACTCAAAATCATCAGCGATGACAGAATGCCAATATAACCGATAATTTGCCAAAAGCGTGAGGTTTTTAACTGCTTGAATGCACCCAATACATTGCTGCGCGTTTCACGCCCAATTACAAATTCGGCACATATCACTGGTATGCCAAGCAGCAGAATAAACAGAATGTAAAGCAACATAAATGCACCACCTCCGCCATTGCCGGCTTCGTAAGGGAAACGCCACATATTTCCGAGTCCAACAGCTGAGCCAACTGTTGTGGCAATAACGCCAAGACGTGTCGCGAACTGTGCACGGGTATGTTTCTTTTCTACCATTGAATTTGTTTATTTATTGGATTTCTGGGACTGGGGTATCAATCGGACTTGGATTATCGACCGGTTGGAATTTGGGGTTCTTATCCTTTGATGAGGAGCGCTTGGTTTTCTTTTTTTCTGATGCTGATTTTGATTTAGCTTTTTCGCCGTTTACAACAGAATCGGACGGATTGATATGCTCAATAACCAAAGTAGTTGGCACTGCTTCGCTTACAGATGAGACCTCTTTGCAACGAACTATGGCCATGATACAAAGGCATATTGAAAGGATTATCAGCAACGAGACAACGGCTCGCAATTCTCTTCTGTTGGGTGATGACGCCATAAATGTTAATATCAAAATTTAACAAACTGCGACAACAAAATCATGGCAATTGCTATTGGTGCAATCCAACGGATGATAAAGATAATGACTTTAGAAAGGCGCACTGCAACCGAGTTATTATTGGTCAATTGCTTGACAAGCAAACCTTTCGGAGCAAACCAACCGAGATAGATACACATCAACAACGACCCAATTGGCAACAGAATATTGGTAGCGAAAGTGTCGAGAAAATCAAATATAGTTAGCCCGAAAATCTTCACGTCGGACAATGAGCCTTGCGACAAAGAACATAGCGAGCTAAATATAAATAGTGGTATAAACACTAAGAGCACCGACTTAACGCGGCTCAATTTCATACGATCCTGACAGAAACGAACAGTTACTTCGCCGATTGATATAGTTGACGTGAGTGCTGCAACAAAAAGCAAGAGAAAGAAGAGCACCGACCAAAATTGTGTGGCTGGCATCTGTTGGAAAATCTCGGGGAGTGTAACGAAAACAAGCGTCAGACCCTTGTATGAATTATCCATCAAGTCGAACGACGCAATGGACGGGAAAATAATGAGCCCCATGAGAACAGACACCAACATATCTAACAACGAAACTGTTGTTGCTGTGCCAATCAGCTTGGTTTTCTTAGGATAATAGGCTGCATAAGTTATGAGCACGCCCATACCCAAACTGAGCGAGAAAAATGCCTGACCAAGCGCATTGATTATGACCGAGGGGGTAATCTTCGAGAAATCGGGAGTGAGGAAAAATTCGATACCTTTGGATGCGCCCGGCAGAGTGACTGACACATAACAGAATATGAGCAATAGGATGAAGAGCACTGGCATCATCAGATTTGACATGCGCTCAATGCCTTTTTTCACTCCTTTAAGAAGAATTACTATATTCAATATGATTACAACGTAGGAGAAAATTAATGGGCCAAAATCGTATTGAATATACTCTTGCATCTTATTGGCGAAATGGACGCCAGAGGACTGAGTTTCGGAAATTCCAGCAAACAAATCGCCCGTAACGGAGCCGAAAAGGTATTCTAAAGTCCAGCCTGCAACAACGATGTAGAACATATTGATAAGATAGGAAGCTAATATACCTATCCCACCAATCAGCCACCATTTTTTGCCCGGTGAAAGTCTCTGATAGTCGCCGACGGCATCAGTTGCGCCTTCGCGTCCAATCGCAAATTCGCCCAACATTACAGGAATGCCAATCAGAAGCACGCATGCTAAATAGACTATGAGGAACGCGCCTCCGCCATTGGCTTGCGCTTCGGCAGGGAAACGCCAAATATTGCCTAACCCAACAGCAGAACCGACTGTTGCAGCAATCAAACCTATCTTAGAACCAAATTGTACCTTTGCCATAACGAAGAGATTTTGAAATTCGGTGGACAGTCTAAACTGTGACTATTAAATTAGTCAGAAGTTTAGACTTATACCACCTAATGAGCTGGAAATTGGCGAATACTTAGAGCGTGCGGTAGTCGCGAGAATAGCGTAGCATCTGAGTGATGTAATCCTCAGTGTAATCAACTGTAACGTCGACAATCTCGCCATCAGCACCGAATACAGGAGTGTAGATTGGGTTTACAAAGCCCTTGTAAGGTGCAATATTGAGTTTAGCATAGCGTTCAAGAACTTCGTTGTGAAGTGCTGGATCAACCTTAACGGCGTAGTTTTCAACGAGAGTACGACCAGCTTCGTAGTCGCCTTCGCTCTTTATGCGCTGAACTTCGGAAAGAAGTTGTCCGAATAGGTCGCGGAGTTTGTCGTAGTCGTTAATCTTGATGTAGGTTTTGCCTTCATTTTTAACAAGCTCGATGACATTATCATTTTGACCATGTTCGTAAGCCCATTTAGCAATCAATTGACGGTTGCGCATGTGAGCTTCTTCGATATCTTTGCCTGGTTCGATGCGCATAAGCTGAGTCATCAAACCATTGAGAATGTATTTGTAGTATTCAGCTTTATATGCTTCGGGGTTGTCGAGCAAACCGAGCTCAACAAGCTTGGGGTCAGCGAGATAATAGAGAGCAAATAGGTCGGCACGAGTTTCTTCGATAGTTGAGCCATGAGCCTTCATTGCATCAGGGTCGACACCTGGGAGAAGACGGCCAGAGCCGTGACCGAGACATTCGTGAAGGTCGGTATGGAGGTTGTCAGTAATGAAGGGGTAATCATTAAGGAGCGAACGAGTTGCATCGTCGATTACAAACTCTTCGTTGAAGCCATTGCCTTTAGAGGCTTCGTCGTAGGCTTGAGTGATGTTTTCGATTGTTACCGACTTTGAGCCGTGCTCAGCGCGAATCCAGTTGGCATTGGGAAGGTTGATGCCGATAGGAGTTGCAGGGTAAGCATCACCAGCGAGAATTGCAGCAGTGATTACCTTGGCTGACACACCTTTGACTTCAGATTTTTTGAAACGAGAGTCGACGGGCGAATTGTCTTCAAACCATTGAGCATTAGCGCTAAGCACTTCGGTGCGATGTGATGCTTCGAGATTTTTGAAATTGACGATTGATTCCCATGCGCCAGTCATTCCGAGTGGGTCGCCGTAGCTTTCAATGAAGCCGTTGACGAAATCGACTTGTGAGTCGGTGTCCTTAGTCCAAAGGATTGAATATTCGTCGAAAGTGCGAAGGTCGCCAGTGGTGTAATATTCGATAAGTTTTGTGATAATCTGACGCTGATTGTCGTTTTCAGCATATTCAGCTGCGTGTGTCAAATTGTCGACAATACGCTCTATAGCAGGCGAATAGAGTTGACCGATGCAGTAGGTTTGTTCAACGACTGTTCCGTCAACTTTGGTTACTCGAGTATTTAGACCGTAAGAAATGGGGGTTGGGTCGTTGGGGTCTTTGATTGAGTTGTAGTATTTTTCAACTTCGGCTTGAGTTACACCGTCGTAAAGGTTGTTGGCAGATGTTGTGATAATGTCAACTCCGTCGGCTTGATTGACGCGTTTTGCCATTACTTCGGGGTTGAAGATAACATCGCAAAGGAGGTCGAGCTCAGCTGGTTGTTTTTCAGCTGGGAGTTCAGCTACTTGCTGACGAAGGAATGATTCGCTAAATTCGGGAGTAAATTTATCGGTAGAATAATGATGATGAATACCATTGCCAAACCAAATCTTCTTGAGATAGAGTTCGAGTGCTTGGAATTCAGCATCATTTTTGTCACCAGAATAAGATGTGTAAACATTTTCGATAAGGTCGCGAATAGCGAGATTGTACTTGCCATTTTGATCGCAAAGGATGTCACGGCCAGCGATTGCAGCCTCAGTCAGATAGTAAATCAAGGCTTTCTGACGAGGTTGGAGTTCTTCAAAACCGGGCACTTTGTAACGAAGCACCTCGATGTCAGCAAAACGGTCTACCACGTAATTAAATTCTTTATCGTTAGAGTTTTTTGTTTGGCACGATGTTGCAGCTACGAGAGCGATTGCTGCAAATTTAGCTATTGATTTCATATATAGAATCTAAAATTAAGAGATTTAGAGGGTTGATATTTGATAATAAAATTGTGGGTGGCGGCTACTATTTAAGATTATTCGACATAAAGTACTAAGCCCTTGAGATACTCACCTTCGGGATGATAGATGTTGACTGGGTGGTCGGCAGGCTGGGTCATCTGACGGATGATACGCACACGACGGCGTGACTGCGCTGCTGCGGAGAATACAGCCAAACGGAATTGCTCTTTGCTAACGGCTTGTGAGCAAGAGAATGTAAAAATAATTCCACCAGGGGCAATCTTTTCGAAAGCCTTATAATTAAGGCGTTGGTAGCCACGAAGAGCATTTTTTAGTGCAGAGCGATGTTTGGCAAATGCTGGGGGATCGAGCACAATGAGGTCGTATTCATCCTTTTGCATAGTGTCGAGGAATCGGAATGCATCTTCGGCAAATGCTTCGTGACGCGTATCGTTAGGAAAATTAAGATTTACGTTGGCTGTGGTGAGAGCTATAGCTTTAGCTGATGAATCGACAGAAACAACGCGCTGAGCGTCGCCACGCAAGGCATAGACAGAAAATCCGCCAGTGTAGCAGAACATATTCAGCACCTTACGATTACGAGAAAGGGATTCGAGCAACGAACGATTATCGCGTTGGTCGACGAAAAAGCCTGTCTTCTGCCCTTTCAGCCAGTCGATATGGAAATTAAGTCCGTTTTCAGTGGCTATATTACTATCGAATCCGCCTATAATATAATCGTTTTGGGGGTCAAGTTGAGCTTTGAATGGAAGCGTCGTCTCCGACTTATAATAGACATTGGCAACCTCAAGGTCCTCAAGTTCAGTAATTGCCAATGCGATAATGTCGCGGCAAAAGTGCATACCGGGGCTATGAGCTTGCACAACAGCGGTATGGCCATAAATATCAATTATTAAACCGGGCAGAAAGTCGCCTTCGCCGTGCACAAGACGATAGGCGTCATTATCATCGCGACTCAGATTTAATGAACGACGAAGATTGAGAGCATCTCGTAAACGTGCAATGAAGAAATCTTTGTCGATTGTAGTGTCATCAAAATCGAGTATTCTTACGGCAATGCTACCAATCTGATAGTGACCGACGCCGATAAAGCGGCCGTCGAAAGCTAATACAGCCACAGTCTGCCCCTCTTCAACATCGGAGGGCATTGAAGCAATAGCCCCAGAGAACACCCATGGGTGAAATCGGTCGAGTGACTCCTCTTTCCCTTTACGAAGGGTAACTACTGGAAGATTATTCTTGTTCATACTGACCGTTTATTTGAAGATGAACCTATAAATATCGTTCGCATTAGCATAAATCAGCAATCCGAAAAGGATGAACATACCGACCATTTGCGCATATTCGAGGAATTTTTCGGAGGGTTTGCGACGAGTAATGATTTCCCACAACACGAACAACACGTGACCACCATCGAGTGCAGGAATTGGGAGAATATTCATAAATGCGAGGATAATCGACAAGAAGGCTGTCAATTCCCAGAATGTAAGCCAATTCCATTGAGCAGGGAAAAGATTGCCAATTGCGCCAAAACCGCCAATTTCGGAAGCGCCCTGCTCGGTAAACACATATTTAAGAGAGCTAACATAGCTAACAAGTTGACCAGTTCCGTCGGATATACCTTTGGGAATAGCTTGGAAAAGGTTGTATTTAACAATTTCAACGTCGAATATTTCGCTCGGATGTTTGAGCATAAAACCGAGTTTGCCAGCTTCTGGCACTACATTAACTTGAATGGTATCTGAGCCACGAACAATGCTAATTAAAGTTTCTTTCCCATTAGCTTGCATCAGAGCAGGCGAAAGCTCGTCGAGAGTTGGCACCATAGTTTCGCCAACTTTGATTATATGGTCATTTTCTTGTAAGCCAGCTTTTTCAGCTACGCTACCCGGAGATACTTGCTTCACATATATAGGAACACGATATGGCTGATCCTTGCGGAAGAATCCATTATCGAGCTGAAGGGCAAAGTTTTCGGGATTATTGATTACAATAGTATCACTACCGCGGAGCACCTTAACTTGGTTAGCTTCAACAAGTTTCATCAAAGAGCCTGCAGCAGATACATATTCATCGTCGGCCGAAAGAATGATATCGCCGTCCTGATAGCCAGCAAGTTTAGCTTCCTCACTGAAATTCATACCAGCGGTTGCATTTTCGTATGGAATAGAAGCTTCACCCCAATACCATGCAATACCGATGTAGATGATAATAGCCAGAATAAAGTTGTTGAGCACGCCACCAACCATTACGCAAAGACGCTGATAGGCAGGCTTTGAGCGGAATTCATCATCCTTAGCTGGTTGAGCCATTTGCTCTTTATCCATTGACTCATCAATCATGCCAGCTATTTTGCAATAGCCACCTAATGGAAGCCAACCGATACCATATTCGGTATCGCGCCAAGAGGCTTTTGGAGAGCCGTCGGGATTATATTTGCGATTTTTAGGAGGCTTCGGTTTCCACTTGAAGAGAGAAAACCAAGGGTCGAAGAATAGGTAGAATTTTTCGACACGAATACCAAATAATCTCGCAAAGAAATAGTGTCCGAACTCATGTATTACAATTAATAATGCAAGAGCAACAACAAGTTGTATGGCTTTAATCAAAAATGTTTCCATTGAGGAGTGAAATTTCTGTAAATATTAAATTTTGAATTTTGGCAAGCACATTTCAGTGAACTGGCGTGCTGCACTGTTAGTCGCAACATAGTCGTCGTAGTTGGGACTTTCTATGAAATCAATCTTCTGAATTGCTTCAGTAATAAGCTCGTAGATGTCAGTAAAACGTATTTCACCACGCAAGAACGCAGCAACAGCGATTTCGTTGGCTGCATTGATTACGCAAGCGGTATTTCCGCCACGCGAGAGTGCATAGTGACCCAATTCGATTGCGGGGAAGCGTTGTGAATCAGGCTGCTCGAAAGTTAAATTCGACAGATGCTGAAATGTCAGAGGAGAATCGTCAGTGGGGAGTCGCATAGCGTCGCCCAAAGCATAACGTATGGGTAAACGCATATCGGGAACTCCGAGCTGAGCCTTCACAGAACCGTCGACAAATTCAACCATTGAATGAACGATTGACTGAGGATGAACAATCGGAGAAATCCTATCGCCACCGATGCCGAACAGCCAACGAGCTTCAATAATCTCAAAGGCTTTATTCATCATCGTTGCCGAGTCGATAGTGATTTTAGCGCCCATATCCCAATTAGGATGTTTCAGTGCATCTTTAGCTGTTACCTTAGCTATTTGCTCAGGTGTAAAATTGCGGAATGGGCCACCAGAAGCAGTTATGATAAGGCGGCGAACATCATCGATTGATTCGCCGACCAAGCATTGATGTATTGCCGAATGCTCCGAGTCGACAGGCAACATCCGCGACTTTGACTGAGCCAAAGCGGCTGTCACTATATCGCCTGCTACTACAAGAGTTTCCTTATTGGCGAGAGCAATATCTTTATTGGCGGCTATGGCACGCAATGTAGGAGCCAAGCCACTATAGCCAACAGTTGCAGTAACAACAGTGTCGAATGAATCTCGCTGCATAGCATCGGCAATAGCTTCGTTACCGGCGGCAGTTTCGATATTATAAGGAGCTAAAGCATCGCGCAATTTTTGGAATTTCGATTCATCAGCTATAATAGCAATCGACGGTCGCCAACGAATAGCCTGCTGAATGAGAGCATCGACTTGCGTACCAGCAATAAGCATATCAACGACAAATCGGTCGGGATATTGAGCGATTACGTCGAGCGTTTGAGTGCCGATTGACCCAGTAGAGCCTAATATTGCTATTCTTTTTGGACTAATCATTTGTTAGCACGTTTACGTTCAAGTTCATCCAAGATTATTTTGCGAAGGCGCAAATGGTTGGGGGTCACTTCGACATATTCATCCTCCTTAATGTATTCGAGAGCTTCTTCAAGGCTGAACACAATGGGAGGAACAATGCGGGCTTTATCGTCAGCGCCGGATGCACGCATATTGGTAAGCTTCTTTGACTTAGTCACATTAACTACAATATCGTTATCCTTTGCATTCTCACCGACTACTTGACCTGCATACACCTCCTCCTGTGGGAAGATGAAGAAGCGGCCACGATCCTGCAATTTGTCGATAGCATAAGCGTAAGCTGTACCTGCTTCCATTGCAATAAGCGAGCCATTAGTTCGGCGTTCGATATCCCCTTTCCAAGGCATATATTCAAGGAAGCGATGAGCCATAATAGCTTCACCAGCTGAGGCGGTCAGCACATTGTTGCGCAAACCGATGATGCCACGCGAGGGGATTTGAAACTCCATGTGTACACGGTCGTTTTGCGTAGTCATACTTATAAGATCCCCTTTGCGACGAGTGACCATATCAATCATCTTGCTGGCATACTCTTCGGTGACATTGATTGTCAGAAGTTCTATTGGCTCGCATTTCACGCCGTCAATTTCCTTAACGATAACCTGGGGCTGTCCAACCTGCAATTCATAACCTTCGCGGCGCATCGTTTCGATAAGGACTGAGAGATGAAGTACACCACGGCCAAATACAGTCCACTTATCCTCGTGGTCAGCTTTAGAGATACGCAAAGCAAGGTTTTTATCGAGTTCTCGTGTGAGACGGTCGCCAATATGGCGCGATGTGACATACTTGCCGTCGCGTCCGAAGAATGGGCTATCATTGATTGTGAAAGTCATCGACATTGTAGGCTCATCAATGGCAATGCGGGGTAGTGGCTCTGGATTATGGAGCGCTGCAACAGTGTCGCCAATTTCGAAGCCTTCGATACCAACGAGGGCGCAGATATCACCACTCTTGACTGATTCTACCTTTTTGCGACCCATACCTTCAAACACGTGCAGTTCTTTGACACGCTGCTTGACAACTGAGCCGTCTTTTTTGCAAAGTGCTATATCTTGACCTTCGACAATCTCACCGCGATGAACTCGACCGATTGCAATACGGCCGACATAGTTGGAGTAATCCAACGATGTGATTAGCATCTGAGTATCACCCTCAATAACTTCAGGCGCTGGGATATGCTTGATAATTGCATCAAGTGCAGCATTGATATTGTCGGTAGGTTTACGCCAATCGTCGCTCATCCAATTGTTTTTTGCTGAACCATAAATAGTGGGAAAATCGAGCTGCTCCTCAGTTGCATCGAGATTGCACATAAGGTCGAACACCATTTCTTGAACTTCGTCGGGACGGCAATTGAGTTTGTCAACTTTATTGATAACAACCACTGGCATCAACCCCATTTGAATCGCTTTTTGGAGCACAAAACGGGTTTGAGGCATCGGACCTTCAAAAGCATCAACGAGCAACAAACATCCGTCGGCCATATTGAGCACTCGCTCAACCTCTCCGCCAAAGTCGGCGTGTCCGGGAGTGTCAATAATATTGATTTTATAACCTTTATAGTTGATTGAAACGTTTTTGGAGAGGATTGTTATACCTCTTTCACGTTCAAGGTCGTTGTTGTCGAGAATAAGTTCGCCGGCATTTTGATTCTCACGAAAAAGATTGCCAGCCAAAAGCATCTTGTCGACGAGGGTTGTTTTGCCGTGGTCGACGTGTGCAATAATAGCGATATTTCTAATATTCTGCATAAAAAAACCTATTGATTGGCCTTTAATATATATGAAATTTTGCAATTTCAGCAGTGGCCTAAAATAATAGATGCAAAGTTACGAAAATATCGCCGAAATATAAGGTATATTTCGAGTAAAATTGCAAATAAACATTATAAATTCTTTATAAATATTACTTGCCAAATTGAGAAATAATGAGGATTTTTGATTCTCTAACGACGATTAGAACTGAATATACTCAGTGGGCTTAAGACGAGTGCCGTCGCGCATGAGTATAAACCCGAAATCATGGCCAGCGTCACGAACAAAAGTGCCTATTCTTGCACCAGAAGCAACTTGGTCGCCAGCCTTGAAATTAACATTCTTAAGTCCTTCATATATTGAAAGATAACCGTCGGGGTGTTGCAACAAAAGAACCACTCCCCTATCTGGAGAATCGAAAGTGTCGGCAACAGTGGCGCGTGCAATGGCAAAAATGCCAACTTTATCTTCAGTCACCTCGAACGCAGGTGCTGTAGGACGTCCTGTGGGGCGAAGAATCGCTTCGCGTATCGGAGTAACAAACGCTGGAGCATCGGGCAAAACCGTAGTAGCATTTTCAATTGAAAATCCTTCATGGGCGGTATAGGCTGCAACAAATGCTTTTTCCTGTTCTGAAGGACCAATAAGTAGCGCAGTATCAAGCGGTTGCGGATCTATTGGCGCAATCATTAAGCTATCAACGTCAATTTCGCCAGCCAAAATATTGTTGAGATTATCAATATAGCGATTGTTTAACGCCACTACATTTAATAAGGAGTCGATTCGTGCGTTTGCTTCAAGATATTCTCGACGCTCAGTGTTTTTCAAATATCCCGGCAACAGAGTTCGCAGCGGAGTAAATGATATAATCATTGCACCTACGCAAACGACTGCAATCAGAATGATTATCAACGAAATAGCTATTCGTTTCTTACTCATTCTAACTGACCAAACTTTAGTCAATTTATTCTCATTGACAAAGGTCAATCTGTATTTACTCGGAATCTTAAAATGAGACTTACCCGAGCGTGATTGCTGTTGTTTTTCTTTCGCCATACACCGCAAAGATAGCAAATAACAACGAGACATAAAAACTTTTAACGGATTTTGAGTTGTCCTTTGGAGTTTATTGACTATCTTTGCCTAATATTATAAAAAGTAACGACAATATGCTCCGATATATCAGAACAATTGCAACTATAGCTGTATTGGCCGCCTCATCAATGTTGATGAGCGCGATAGAACTCCCTGTCACAAGTTTGAATGGTCGGCAATACTATTATTATGATGTAAAACAGGATGACACTCTGTTTACATTATCGAAAAAGCTTGGAATTTCTCGCGATAAAATCATCGAGAATAATCCCGGTGTAGCAGACGGCATAAGCGCCGATACTCGCCTATTCTTCCCTGCGGATGACAGCATAATTGCAGCTGCAATACAAGCAAAAAAGCCACAGGCAAAGGAGGTTAAAGAGGTGAATGTTGCTGCTAATGAGCAATCTGCAAATCAAGCACAAGCTACACCCAAAGCTAAGCCGTCAGCTTCACAAAAGACTCACTCTGTCAAAACGGAGAGACATTATATGGAATCAGCCGCCAATATGGCATTTCGTATTATGATATAATTGAGCTGAATCCGTCAGCTCGCGACGGTATTCGCGAGGGCGATATACTTATAGTGTCGCTCGACAATAATGAAGCAGCAGTATCTACAGAAGAGTCAGCCCCCGCTGCTGAGCAACAGAATAGGAAAGTGGTAATAGAGACTGTCAAGTCGCCGAAAGCAGATGTTGCAGATGCAGGCAATTCAACTAAGTCGTCGAAAAAGGACACTGCCAACAATACTAAAAAGAAGAAAAAAGATAAAGAGAAGCGCCGTAACGATAAGCCAGCTACAGAAAACAACGTAGCTGCTAATAACGAAAATAGCGCAGCTGCCGACAATACTGAATCGGAAGCAATAAGCACCGCACCCGAAAAGGATGAATATAACATTGCTTTAATGCTTCCATTTATGCTTTCCGAAGAAAAGCCTACTCGCTCGGCTGAAATGTTTACCGATTTTTACAAAGGTTTCCTATTGGCAGCCAAAGAATTGAGTTCTGAAGGTGCAAAAATCAATATCAAAGCATACGACACAGCCAATAGCCTCGACACTGTCAACGTTATAATGTCTCGTAGGGAAATGAGTAACGTCGATTTAATCATCGGCCCTGACAACGAGCAGCAGTTTGACGCAATAGTATCAGCCGTTGATGAATCAAAAACATTTGTAGTCAATACGTTCGCAACTAAGAGCAACATTCATCTAACAAAATCGAACGTAATCCAAACCAACCTTCCACGCGAACAAATGTACGCTAAGGCTATTGATGCATTTATGAGAGAAAATGCCAAACGCAAGCCAGTTTTCATCACTCGCATTGAAGGTACAGCCGACAAAGATGAATTCACTACCGCACTTAAAGAGCGATTGACCGCCAACGGCCGGCCATACGCCGACATAATATATGATAATGTGCTCAGTGACACCAACCTTGCGCAATTGTCGCCGGATACTGCCTACGTGTTCGTACCAGTGTCTGGCTCACGCAACGAGTTTATCAAGATAGCATCAACTCTACGCCAATTCAAAGCAAACGCAAACGCAGGCGAAGATATGGCAGTGTTTGGCTATCCAGAATGGTTGATGCTTCGTGGCAGCCTTGGGGAATACCTCAATGCGCTTGATGCCATGATTTACACCCGTTTCTTCGAAAAAATCGACCTGACAAAAATACGCGTTGGAGAAGATTTTACCGCAACATATGGCAAGCCAATGATTGAAGCAGTGCCCTCGCAAGCGCTACTTGGCTACGACACAGCTAATTTCGTAATTCGTGCGCTACGCAATAATCATGGCGATTTCCATGCTGGGCGCTCCGACTATGAGGGAATACAAACATCCTTCATCCTCAAGAAAGAGAATTCGGCAGGTTTGATTAACAATTCGCTTCTGCTTGTGAAATTCAACGCAGACGGAACCACCTCTGTATCAAAGATATGATTCAGCATCTAAAGATATACACTTCAACATTAAGATATTGGATTGTAGCAGCTATGCTTACTGCTACAATTGCCCTATCGGCGCAAACCCACTACATACCTCACGTATGGGTAGGCGCACATGGAGGCATGACGTTGTCGGAAATAGCATTCTCTCCGAGCGTCAGAAAAACATTCAATGAAGGGTTTACTGGTGGTGTTTCATTTCGATTTGCCGAAGAACGTCACGTGGGGCTTCTCGCCGAGCTGAACATCGTGCAACGCGGTTGGAAAGAGAATTTCGAAGAGGACGATTTCGAATATAATCGCCAATTGACATACGTGTCGCTCCCGATTATGACTCACATATTTTTCGGCTCACGCGTAGTCAAATTCTTTGTCAACCTCGGACCGGAGGTGTGCTATATGATTGGTGAGCGCATCAACTCAAATTTCGATTACAAAAATCCGAATAGTGTGCCAGGTTTTCCGACTCACAACAGATCGACAGAACAAATGGGTATGGAGATTAAAAACCGCTTTGACTACGGTATCTCAGGTGGGCTTGGTGCAGAATTTGTAATCAAAAAGCGTCATTCAATCTATGTGGAAGGACGTTACTATTTTGGACTTGGGAACATATATTCTGCATCGAAAAAGGACACGTTCAGCGCCTCGCGCCATTCATCTATAATGGTAACTCTCGGCTATCATCTCCGCATCAAATAAATCCTGAAAAAGTTGTCAACACACCGGCAACACAACAAAGTCAAATGGGCAAAAACGACAAAATAGAAAAGACCAACGCTGCTCGCCTACTCGACCGTGCAAAGATTCCGTACAAACTTGTACCCTACGAGTTTGACCCTGACGACTTGGCGGCAACCCACGTAGCTGAATCGCTTGGCGAGGATATCAACCGCGTATTTAAGACACTTGTTCTCAAAGGAGAGCGCACAGGTCATTTCGTTTGCGTAGTTCCCGGCAATGCCGAAGTTGATTTAAAAAAGGCAGCCAAAGCAGCTGGCGACAAGAAAGCCGACCTTATACCAATGAAAGAACTTTTACCTCTAACCGGCTATATACGAGGCGGATGCACGGCGATTGGAATGAAGAAAAACTTTCCCACATACTTTCATACATCGGCGCTCGACTACGATACAATATATGTCAGCGCAGGGCAACGTGGACTACAACTTGAAATATCGCCACAAGCGCTTATCGACTACGTCAGAGCAACGGTGACAGACCTTATCGCAACCGAGCCCACTGCGTAAGCAAAATCAACTGACACAAAATTAAGCATACAGAAACTCCCCAAGATAAGCGTCAGCTTGATTGAGGTCTAAAATAATAAAAGTATATGTCAAACAGCTTCGGAAACATCTACAGATTGACAACATTCGGCGAATCACATGGTTTGGCGATTGGGGGTGTAATTGACGGCGTTCCTGCCGGCTTCCCTCTCGACATCGAAGCTATCCAGCACCAACTAAATCGCCGCCGTCCCGGGCAATCAGCACTTACTACCTCGCGCAACGAGGCCGATAAATTGGTAATTCTATCGGGAGTATTTGAAGGTCAAACTACTGGAGCGCCAATAGGATTCGTTGTTGAAAACTCCAATCAACATTCAGCCGATTACGATTCGCTTCGCAACGTGTACCGTCCGTCGCATGCTGACTATACATACCAACAGAAATATGGCATTCGCGACCACCGTGGCGGAGGACGCTCATCGGCACGAGTGACAATACCTCAGGTTGTTGCAGGCGCTATTGCTATGCAAATCCTTGCAACACAAGGCATTAAAATTACAGCATGGACCGACTCTGTAGGTAATATCAAAATCGACAAGCACTACAGCCAACTTGATTTATCAACAATTGATTCCAACTCGGTGCGTTGTCCCGACTCAGACAAAGCAATCGAAATGGAGCGCCTCATTCTGGAGGTTAAGAATCAAGGCGACACGATTGGTGGCACTATCGAATGTGTAGTCAGCGGATGCCCTGTCGGACTCGGCCAACCTGTATTTGGCAAGCTACAATCAATGCTCGCAGCCGCTATGCTTGGCATAAATGCAGCAAAAGGTTTTGAATATGGCATGGGATTCGAAGGTTGCGCTCATCGAGGTTCAGAAATGAACGATAGCTTCGTTGCTGATGCGAGCCACGAGAATGGCATTTCGACCAGCAGCAATCATTCAGGCGGAATTCAAGGTGGCATTTCCAACGGTCAAGACATATATTTCAAAGTTGCATTCAAGCCTGTAGCAACATTACTGAAGGAGATTGCAACAATTGACCAAAATGGGTATGAAGTGGCACTCAAAGCTAAGGGGCGCCATGACCCGTGCGTGCTCCCTCGCGCAGTTCCAGTAGTAGAATCAATGGCAGCTTGCGTCATCCTTGATGCATTGCTGATGAATCGATGCGCGAAAATCTGAAAGCGCAAAGCCAAACGATATTAAAACCCAGAAAAACCGTGTGCAATACCAGTAAACCTTATCGCGACTACGCCGATTATTTAGCCGAGCGGTTTCAAACAAAAATGCAAAAACTGACGGTGAATGCTGGTTTTACGTGCCCTAATCGCGACGGAACAGTTGGCACTGGCGGTTGCACATATTGCAACAACCAATCATTTAGCCCTTCGCTTGGCGATGCTACACTGTCTGTTACAGAGCAATTGAATAGAGGAAAGGAATTCTTTGCTCGAAAGTATCCGACTATGCGCTATATTGCATATTTTCAGTCGTATACCAATACCCATGGCTCTATTACCCACCTGTTGAATCTCTACAACGAAGCGTTGGCTGTAGAAGATATTGACGGACTAATTATTGGAACACGACCCGACTGCATCAACAAGGAATTGCTAAAATCTTTGGCTGAGATTAATCAGCGCAAGCGTGTAATCATTGAATATGGCGCAGAGAGCGCAAATGATGCCACACTGCGACTAATAAATCGCTGTCATTCATGGCAATGCACCGTAGATTCTGTAGCTATGACCCGCGAATTTGGGCTTGACGTAGGACTTCATTTCATTCTTGGGCTTCCTGGCGAAACGGCTGAAATGATGATGCACACCGTCGACCAAATAAACGTGGTGAAACCCGACACCGTAAAATTTCACCAGCTTCAAATAATCCGCGGCACTCGATTGGCAGAGCAAATATCACGCAACGAGGTGACAGTCAAACTATTCACAATCGACGAATACCTTGATTTGTGCGCTGAAATTGTTCGCCGCATTGACCCGAGCATAGCAATCGAACGATTTACATCCTCATCGCCCGACACGCTGCTTATATCGCCACGTTGGGGGCTTAAAAATTACGAATTCACCAATCTGCTTCGCAATAAACTAACACTACATAAATGAAACCGATTTCATTACTAATAACTTGTGCCACACTACTTTGCGCACAAGCGCTATCGGCACAACGTACAATCTCATCCTTTGAAGAGGTGACAATCGCCAAAGGAGAAAGCTACGAAATCAATGGTGTAGAATACACCGATGCCGACATATATTATGTTGACCAAAACGACGGCACTCACAAGGCTATCAGACTATCAGTGACGCCAGCCAACACGTTGGAGGATGTATTAGCTCCATATCTTATGGCCAATACAGGCGAGTCTATCATCATCGGGTGGAAGTCAAGAGCCATAGATGAAACATCGACTGTGGTTTATGGCTCAGAGCCTAATAAACTTGACAAAACGGCAACGATAGAACGCGCCCAATTATCACGAGCATACGTATGGAATACGGCAAAGCTAACAGGCTTGCAACCTGGGAAATGCTATTATTATCAAGTGGCAAGTAATGGCGTAACGTGGCCAGTGAGCAGATTCAACGCCGTCGGTGACGCATCTGAAACGGACGTTATGCGAGTGTTGTTCGTTGGCGACCACCAACGCAACGAACATTCCGACTACGAATGGTTGCTCAGAGCTGCAGCAAAAAAGGCGAATGAAAAATATGGCGAAGCGCCAATTGAGGACCACTTTGCGTTTGTGATGAATTGCGGCGACCAAGTGGATGCCGGGACGTTGAATCAATACGAGAAAGTGCATTTCCATAAGTCGTTGCCAATCAGCCAAACGCTTGCAACAATGACTACTGTCGGAAACCATGAATATAAAAGTTCGTCGTATGTGACCGACAGAAGCCAAATCAACAATTACGTGTCGCTGTTCAATGCTTACGGCAATTTGTCGTACTGCGGAATTAAAAGCGGTTGCGCTCAATATTATGCCTACCAAGCTGGCAGAGTGTTGTTTGTGGCGCTTGATTCCGACGATGAAGGCTCAAGCGCGCAAAATGAATGGATTCGCAAAGTAGCTTCAGCTGCGAAAGCCGACAGCTCGGTTGATTTTGTCGTAGCCATACAGCATCGCCCACTTTATGCTGAACAATACTGCAACGATGTGTCGATGTGGGCTCGCACCTCAGCTATTCCCGAACTCGCAAAATCGGGTAAACTTGTGCTCGACTTTGCTGGTCATCATCACCTTTACGCTCGCGGTCAGATGACAGATCTGCCGATGTATCATATTATAAGCGGCGGTGGCGTTGGCTCATACGAGGACGGCTACGAACAGTTGTGGGGCGTGGGACTTGCGAATACCGACAACCTAAACCAGCCCGAAGTTCAAAAAACTATCGACCAATGGACATACCAAATCGTAGAATTCGACAGCATGACTAAAACGATGACAGTTGAGTCCTACTCCATTGGCAACCGACGCGTGGCACTTGACAATGTTTTGGTCGACAAGTTCTCTATTTGCCTTGACACAGAAGCTGCGCCTGCTACTCCCTCAATCTCGTTCGTCGAGTCAGTCATAACCTTGCCTTACACGTTCACACAAACCGAAAGCACCTCGGGCATCAATTCTGTAGAGTATCAAATAGCTAAATCTGCCGATTTCAACAATCCTGTTGTCGACAACATTGCAAACGCCGAAGATATGTATGGCGTTGACGAATCATTTATGCCACTCGACCTGAATAAAGAGAGCGACCTAACTAAATTCTGCTTGCAAAAGAATGCTTTGGAGAAAGGGAAATACTATATCAGAACGAGAAACCGCGACCTCAATCTGCGTTGGAGCAATTGGTCAGAGGCTAAAGAATTCAGCATTGAAAGCGACCCGAATGCCCCCTACATCTCGCTCAATGGCAAATTCTTTTCAAAGGGAGCCACCATTACTGTCGAATATAAAAATGCACCAGTAGGCACAAATGCGTGGATAGGCATCTACGCCGACGGAAAAGCAGATGCTTCGTATGATTGGGCATATACCGACGGGGCTAATGGGAGTAAAACTTTTACGATAAACGAGAAGAATCACTATTACGCAGTGCTTTTTAAGGACGGCAATTATGACGAATGTACCCCGCGCATCGACTTTATAGTTGGCGAAAGCTGTTCCGACGACAATCCCACATCGATAACTACTGATAAACGATTGTATGCGGTTGGGGAGCCAATAGTTGTGACATTTCAAAACTCGCCACAAATCGACCGCGATTGGGTTGGACTCTATGCGCAATTTGCCGATCCTATCAATGCCAAGAGCTACTCGTATGCCTATGTTCCCAACACTGTCAGTGGCTCAGTGACGCTGAATGTTGCCGATAATTATAATTTCGGACAATACCACCCCGGACCAGCCGACGACGGCTATTACTACGTAAACTATTTCATTCATGACGGATATTACGAATGTACTCCGCGCGAATATATTATCATCGGTAAGCCAGCGACTCTCACTATCGAAAACCCCGAACTGACCACCGACGATGAAAGCATCAATATCAGCTACTCTGCAATTCCAGAATGGGCTGACGCTCACATCTCGATATTTAGTGGCGATGACGCTATCGACTGCAGCAAATTAGACGTCAACCAATCGCAGATTTCAATCGCAATAGGCTCTGATTGGTGCGGGACATACTCGGCAGTGATTACAAATGCAGAAAATGATGAGTTCTCGCCGCGCGTGGAATTCGTTGTAGCGGAGTCTTCATCGGTTGAACAAGTTGAAATGCACCAATTGAGTGTGGCATATATGAACGATGCGCTGACAATCTGTTCTAACAACGAATTCAGCTGTATCGAGGTTATCGACATTAACGGGCGACGCATCGCAAACAAGTCGATAATGCCTACCACACGATATTCAATGGCACTCTCGCTTACGCATGGCATCTATCTGCTGCGAGTTGACGGCGTAGCAATGTGCAAATTCACTGCTTGAGTTTGAGTCGGAATTTCCTCAATCGGAAATAGCATAATTAACGAAGCGCGACACCACTGCTGGAATCGCGCTTCGTTTATGTTTTGACTGCGTTGCTCGAATATTAATTGTTTTCGGGGCGTAGGCGACGAACAGTTTCGGCAGTGCGCCACATTTCGCTTTCACGCATTGCGCGAAGCTCTTCTTCGAGTTTTTCGCGATAGTCAGGTTTAGAATTTGAGTCAATCGAGATTTGAGCCTCGTTGCCACACTTCACGCTATCGTAAAGCTGTTGAACTACAGGTTTGATAGCATCGTGGAATGGTCCCATCCAATCCAAAGCGCCACGCTGAGCGGTTGTTGAGCAGTTGGCATACATCCAGTCCATACCATTCTTGGCAAAGAGTGGCATAAGCGACTGTGTCAACTCTTCGACTGTTTCGTTGAACGCTTCAGAGGGTGTGTGACCATTTTCGCGAAGCACTTCATATTGTGCAAGGAATAACCCCTGAATAGCGCCCATGAGTGAGCCGCGTTCGCCTGTGAGGTCGCTTGTAGCTTCGCGTTGGAATGTAGTTTCGAACAGATAGCCTGAGCCGATACCGATGCCGAGAGCTATTGTACGTTCATAAGCGTGACCAGTATAGTCCTGATATATTGCATACGAAGAGTTTACGCCACGTCCTTCGAGGAACATTGTGCGGAGTGATGTGCCAGAACCCTTAGGCGCAACCATAATTACGTCGACATCTGCGGGAGGCACTACGCCAGTGCGGTCGCTCCATGTGATAGCAAAGCCGTGAGAGAAATAGAGAGCCTTGCCCGGAGTGAGATATTGTTTGATTACAGGCCATACCGACATAACAGCAGCGTCCGACAAAAGGCACATTATAATAGATGCACGCTGGCATGCTTCCTCGATAGAAAAAAGTGTTTCGCCGGGCACCCAACCGTCAGTAACAGCTTTGTCGAAAGTGCGACCTTCGCGCTGACCAACAATTACGTTAAAGCCATTGTCGCGGAGGTTCATACTCTGTCCAGGACCTTGAACGCCATAACCAATAACGGCGATAGTTTCATCTTTAAGCACTTCGCGAGCCTTTTCTAAAGGGAATTCATCGCGAATAACGACAGTTTCTTCAACACCGCCGAAGTTTAATTTAGCCATATTTTAATCTTTTATTGGAATAACTTAGAAATTGATAATCGATTGTGGAATCAATTACATCGCAAAATTACAATTTTTCCATAAAATCCACAAATCATTTTTATAACCACAGATTGACACAGGAAAACAACGGATTTCGCAAATTTCCACAGATTAAGGCGCAGCTTCGCAGCGCGGTGTGGTGGTGTTGGCATTCGTGTGGCAGTGCTGACGCTCTGCAACTCCGAGGGGCTAAAGCCCCCGGTTAACATAAAGACGTGTCTTCGACACGCTGCCGCAGTGTGCGATACGTCTTGCCATTCCGATGGGCTAATGCCCACGGTTAAGATAAAGCCGTGCCGTTGGCACGAGCCTTGCGAGGGACAACTCGAGCTATCGACTAATCGAAGGCTCGAAGCCGTTAGATTGAAAGAGTGGGGTAAAAAATAAGAGGATGTACTGAATTTGGGTGTACATCCTCTTGGTGTTCGGTAGGTGTGGGGCTTGCGCCGGCTGTTGGCGCTAATCCTCGTTACCGCGTTTCTTGGCTTTCTCTTTAGTTTTGGTGGTTGATGCTTCAAGCTCGTCTTCTTTTTCTTTGACGTCGATTTCTTTACGTTTTTTATCGAGTACTTTGTATTGAAGATAAGCTAACGACTGATCGGGTCGAATCTTGAAGTTGCCACCTATTTGCATTTTCCATTTGCGATACTGGGAGAACATTCCTTTCTTTAGGTATGCATCAACAAATGGATGAACGTACATTATAAAGTTCTTAACCTTCAAGGTGTGAACTAAATATTCAATCTTCTCTCTGAGGGTGTCGGTGAAGAGTAGCGAAGGCTGAACTTCACCTTTGCCGAAGCATGAGGGGCAGGTTTCGTTAGTGACGATGTTAAGGGCTGGGCGCACGCGTTGGCGTGTGATTTGCATCAAACCAAACTTGCTCAATGGCAGAATGTTGTGGCGAGCACGGTCTGTCGCCATAATTTCGCGCATGTGGTCGTAGAGCGTTTGGCGATGCTCGCTCTTGTTCATATCGATAAAATCGATGATGATGATGCCGCCCATATCGCGCAAGCGTAGCTGTCGTGCTATCTCATCGGCTGCACGCAGATTGACCTCGAGAGCATTGCTTTCCTGGTCGTTGGTAGCTTTGGCGCGATTGCCTGAGTTTACATCGATAACGTGTAGAGCTTCGGTGTGTTCGATTATAATATATGCGCCTGATTTGAACGAAACTGTTTTGCCAAACGATGACTTAATCTGTTTAGTGATATTAAATTTGTCGAAAATCGGAGTTTCGTCGTCATACAACTTCACGATTTCGCGACGTTCGGGGGCTATCAAGCTGACATATTTCTGGATTTGAGAGAAGATTTCGGGGTCATTGACCTGAATCTCTTCAAAAGAGGGTGAAAAAATGTCGCGAAGCACGCCAACAATGCGGTTCTCCTCTTCAAATACGAGCGACGGAGCAGTGGCTTGCTGCGCTTTTACAAGTGCATCCTCCCAACATTTTACGAGAGTGGTCATCTCGTTATTAAGTTCGGCAACTCGCTTGCCTTCGGCTGATGTGCGTACAATTACGCCAAAATTTTTAGGCTTGATACTCTCGATTAGTTGACGCAATCGAATCTTCTCTTCGGTTGATTTGATTTTCTGCGAAATCGAGATTTTATCGCTAAAAGGTATCAGAACCATATATCGACCGGGGAAGGTGATTTCGGTGGTCAAGCGTGGACCTTTGGATGAAATCGGCTCTTTGACAATCTGCACAAGCAGTTCGGTGCCAGCTTCGAGTTGGTCGGCAATAGTGCCATTTTTGTCGATATCAGGCTCAAACTTAATTTTTGAAATATGAGGAATCTTTTTCTTGTCGCTCAGAAGCGATGACAAGAATTTGGAGTAGGAGGAAAAATGAGGGCCAAGATCAAGGTAATGGAGGAAAGCGTCTTTTTCGTAGCCGACGTTGACAAATGCGGCGTTAAGTCCCGGCATAAGTTTTTTCACTTTAGCCAGATAAATATCGCCGACAGCATAGGCGAGGTCGCGTGATTCCTTTTGTAAGGACACGAGTCGTCCATCTTCCAAAAGGGCAATGGAGACCTCGGTAGGTTGTACGTCTACAATTAGTTCGCTTTTCATTATTACATTTAATTAAATAAGCAACGACCGAATGCTGTCGAATGGTAACAGGGTCAAGACCATAGTCACCACAAGAGAACATTCACGCCGATAGCTTTAGAGAATCCCTATTACCAAAGAACAAACTTTAATGCGCCGCCGAAGCGCTTCGCATAAAAGTTTGTCCTGTATTGGTGGCGTATAGAGATAATCGCCTAATAAGTCGAACTGACATCCCGACTGAAAGAAATCGTCGGAGAGCATCAGTTAATGCTTATTTCTTCTTATGACGATTCTTTCTCAGACGTTTTTTACGCTTGTGGGTAGCCATCTTGTGGCCTTTTCTTTTTTTACCGCTGGGCATCGTGAATAAATTTAATAAGTTAGAAAATATCTTAATCAGTCGTATATGGATTACTTAACTTCTTCCATGAACACTTTAGCAGGCTTGAACGCAGGGATTTTGTGTTCAGGGATGATGATTGTAGTGTTCTTAGAGATGTTACGAGCAGTCTTTTCTGAACGGACCTTAATGATGAAGCTACCAAAACCACGGAGGTAAACATTTTCACCATTAGCGAGAGAGTCCT
This sequence comes from Muribaculaceae bacterium, assembly GCA_017629835.1. Taxonomy (GTDB): domain Bacteria; phylum Bacteroidota; class Bacteroidia; order Bacteroidales; family Muribaculaceae; genus JAGBWK01. The sequence goes on from JAGBWK010000045.1 coordinate 28,077, forward strand.
TAACGACTTCCATGAATTTTTCTACTGTAGCGAGTACGTTGGCTTTGTCAAGACCAGTGCTTTTTGCGATTTCGTTAACGATATCTGCTTTAGTCATTACTGTATATTGTTAATAGTTAAATAATTAGATTGTTCAAACAAAGAAAAAATCCTTCATAGCGGATTTTGCAAGTGCAAATATCGCACTTTTTTTTCAAATACCGGCAATTTCCGACGACTTTTTTTCATAAAAATCAATCATTTACGAAATTTTAATGTTTAAAAGTCACCAATTTAGGATTTCGCGGAGATTTGAAAGGGGTTTCGATTGGTTAAGTTTAGCCTCGAAATCGGCTGATTGTTGTTTGGGGCAAAATAGCAGAGCCTTCCACCCTGCATTGATTGCGCCAGCTATATCTGTGTCGGGGTTATCGCCTATCATTAATGATACAGCTGCCGTTGTATTGGCTTTTTGCAATGCGTAGTCGAACAAACGGCGGTCGGGCTTATTGATGTTTATCTCGTCACTCAACACAAGGCAATCGACCAACGCATCAAGTCCCGACGATTTCATTTTGGCATTTTGCACACCAGTGAAGCCATTGCTGAGCACGCCAATTTTATAGCCTTTATTCTTTAGATGAGCAACTGCTTCGAACGCACCGTCGATAAGTAAGCCAGTTTCGCCGAGGTATTTGAGATAGACGACATCAAGTTCCCAAACGAGCTCGTCGGTTTTTGCCTGCGACATTCCACCTTCAAGCAATGGGTCAACAAAACGGTGATAGCGCAAGCTATGCTGGTCGGTCAATCCTTTATTGTATAGGCCCCATTGAATGGCATTGAAATGATGATAGACATCAATCCAGTGGTCGACAGTAGAAAAATATGCATCAAGTCCATATTCGCAATATATTCTGCTCAAGCCTATATGCGAAGACTCAGCAAAATCGTAGAGCGTATCGTCGAGGTCGAACCAAATCCATTCGATACCGTCGAGCAAACCTGAATAAATATTCTGATTACTGTCCATTTCGTAAAATTGCACTACAAAGGTAGCAATTCTTTGGGCAATTTCCTAATCTGCAAATAAATAAGCGTGCTTATTTGCCGAATTTGGGAGTAATTGACAGGAAAACTTCAAAATTAATGCCGGGCATTGGGTGCGACATAACGGTTTGATAGTCGGCATCGAAGAGGTTGTTGATAGCCAATTTTGCCGACAAGTCAAGAGGTCGCCAGCTGAAACGCCGTTCGAGGGTAAGATTACACACAAAGTAGCCTGGCAATGAGCCTGAGATTACATCTTCGTTGGACGACATTGTGTATCGCTTTGAGTAATAGCTACCTTTCAGCAACAGTGTCCATTGGCGCCAATCGAAGCCCAGCATCGATGAAAACGAATGTAGCGGCACGTAGGGCAACTGCTTCCCTACCGAATTGTCGTACTGACTTAGAGCTTCGCTATTGTTGACTGAACGAGTCCATGAATAAGTGCATGCAAGATTGATTGCAGCATCCTTGAATGGCACTACCGAGGCTTCAGCACTAACCTCTACCCCAGAGGAATGTACCGATTTCATATTACGGGGAGAGAAGAAGCCTTTATTGGTTGGCAGCCAAATAATCCAATTATCAATATATGAGTCGAACCATGTAGCCGAAGCCTTAACCGGGACTATGCCAAATTGGGTTGACATCGAAAGGCCTACATCGTAAGTAAAGCCCGATTCACTTTCCAAATCGGGATTTCCACCTGGCTGAAAGTACATATCATTGAGAGTTGGCGCATGATAATTGCGAGCAATCGACGCCTTTGCCATTAAGCCTAACGGACGATAGAGGGCATAATCAACAAATAGTGCTGGAATGACTGGTGACCACGATCTGCCAGCCATAGATTCACTAATCATTGCCGTAAGAGCCAAATTGCGCGTTGTCTGCCAACGCGCTGAAATGGATGCTTCGGCATCAAGTCGGGACTCATCGTAAGCGAGCGGAGTTGCAAAATTGGCGTGATTCGTGGTGCATACATTATTATAATCTAAAGCTACCTTTGCCGACAGCATCAGGTTATCAAGCAGCAACCAATCTGCAGTTGCTTTCAAAAAATATGTGTCGGTATTGGTGCGCGACTCTGTCAAATGATTCATATAACCATTCGGCAAAGTAAAGCCATAATCGTAGGCAAGCCATGTGTGAGCATATCCCCCATTCAGTTTAAGTCGGAAATTGCTCTGACTAAAGCCCCACGACAATACTCCTCGGAAGGTATTTTCACGTTGTTTATTCAAATAGCGCCGGTCGGCAATATAATCGACAGTGGTAGGAGCGATATTTCGCGAGGAGCCAATATACCAAAAGTTTAGTCCTAAACGATTGTTTCGATTCGGCTGAAAATAGATTTGCTGAAGGAGATGAAAATCGCTGTATCCCCCATTCTCATTGCGCTCTGTGGGATGATACTGACTTATTATATTATTGTCATCATCGTAGATATTGAGCATCTTGTCGGTGTTGACAAACTTAAAATCATTTTTAGAATAGGAATAAACAGCTCGCGTAGAAAAACTCCACTTGCCAACGGCATAGCCTAAGCGGAGAAATTGGTCAAGCGTAGTGAACGAACCAACGCCTTGCACATATTGCAATGAAAACCCTTGAGGAATATCTATGGCTGAGTTTGACAAATCAATCATTCCCCCAAGCCCACCTGAGGATTGCATCAATGAGGAGGAGCCATGGTAAAGCGACGCGCGATCGATAAGATAGGCTGGAATGAGCGAAAAATCGGTCATACCAAGCGCAGGAGAATTGATTGGCAAACCATTCCACACAACAACAGTGTGCGACGGCGCAGTTCCACGAAATGATACCGTAGAAAGCGTTGCACGTCCAGCGCTTTTAACGAACAACGAGCTGCCGAAATTAAGCACATCGGCCATTGACAGAGAAATATTTTCTCTCAAAGCGACTGAATCGATAACCGTTTTTTGCAAACCTATTTCACTCATTGGCCTGTTGGCAATCACGCGAACTTCATCGAGCATTTTGTCGGTCACGACATCTGCGCCACGAGCCACGAAAACAGCCAACAATGTGAATATGGCAAAGTATGCTTTATATCTATATTTCATTCAGTTTCGGTTACCGATTCAGTCGAGTTTATTAATAGATTGCTCAATTTTTCCAACAGAAATTAGCTGGGCAGACACCTACCATAAATATGCTGACCTCGTTGCCTTCGCTATCGTAGCGAGTTACAGTGCCAGATTGAGTATAGTCTATAGCATCGGCAACATATATATCGCCCGACTCGCTAACAGTTAAGGAATATAGCGACCATGATGTGCTGGGAATGAATGCTTCTGAGGGCAATTCTGTGGCATCGACTGCCATACGCTGCACCCCATTTTCGAGCCAATATAGGTAATTTCCGTCACATTCAAGATGCGCTACTGAATCACCTAATGGAAGTTCGTAAGATTTTTTTACCTTAAATTCTGCGAGGTCGACCGCTACAAGTTTGGGGGCTTCGTAACCGGCAGGATTCCCATTCCAGCTACCGCCATCAACGAGCACCCAAAGCGTAGTATCATCGGAGAGTGCAATAGATTTAGGCTGAACACCAAGGTCGAGCGTCGCTACCACTTTATCTGTTTTGGTATCTATCTTAATAAGGTCGCGTTGATAGCTCCAGCAGTTGCAATAGACGTAATCACCAACTTTTATCATCTCTTCGGTTGAGCCGCCCATAAACGAGGGTTTCATATCCATTTCGGGCACTGTAATCGAACCTGTAATCTTATAGGTTTTGGCATCAACTATTTTGATAACGTTGCTATACATCTGACTGATATACACCTTATCGCCAGAAGCCTGACAGATGTAGCGAGGGGAATTTATGCCTTGTATGCGTCCTTTTTCTTTATAGGTTGATAAATCGAAGATATATATAATGCCTGAATTATTGACCGAAATCCACCCTTGTCCATTGATAATAGTCATTGAGGAAGCTACATCACCAAGAATATAACCATTGGCTGAATGGAACACGTTGTTAGTAACAACGTCTGTTTCGGGATTGTAGAATGAGAGGGATGCAGAAGGTGAACCGTACATACCTTCATTAATGATATACAAACCTGTACTGGGTGTATCTGGATTTGTGGATGTTCCAGGACCATTAGGATTTTCAGGTTCGTTGTTGCAGGCTACAAGCATTGTAGCAACTGCGAATAAAAAATATTTAATCTTCATATTAAAAAAATTTGGTTAGTTCCACGACCACAATTGCTTATTATTGAAGCACCCCTATAGGCAAAATCAATAACAATTCAATAAAAAATCGCCCAATCGAAGTCATCGGGGACTATGATTGAGCGGCAATTGCGGCTAAAAACGCCATCTATGAAGCCGACCAGCTCATTTTATCCCTTTGAGCAGCGATCGAAAGATTATCAAAGTAGGTTTTCTGACTTATCGCATCATCCATTCCGACACCTTCTCAGCTCAGTTGAGCCAATGGTTATGCACGAGGCATTGTCGTAGGACTTGTCCAAGAGCGGACGCGACTTACAGCAGCGGGTCTGTTGTGGAATTGCACCACATTCCCTTGCTTTGACTTTGCAAAGTTAGATTAAACATTTATAATTTCCAAAAAAAACTTATGACTTTTTCCGAAAAAATTAACGCATCAAATTCGATAGGGACAATTCGGAAAATTTCCGACACGATAAATGCATTTTATTGTCGACATTTATTAAATAATTTGGCTTAGATTCGAAAAAATACTTAACTTTGTGCAACAAACTCAATTCACAATTTCTATGGGAGGCTTCTTCGGAGTCGCAAAAAGACAAAAGTGCGTCAATGACCTATTTTACGGCATTGACTATAATTCTCACATGGGCACTAAGCGTGCCGGCATGGTAACAGTCAATACCGTTGGTATATTCACTCGTTCGATTCACAACATCGAAAATTCTTATTTTCGCACAAAGTTTGAAAAGGACTTGATAAATTTCGACGGCAAGTCGGGCATCGGAGTCATCTCCGACACTGACGCTCAACCTATTATCATCAATTGCCGTCATGGCAAATTCGCCATTGTCACAGTGGCTCGAGTTGTGAACATAAATGAGTTGGTAGCTGAGCTTTTATCCGAAAATCAACATTTTTGTGAGCACAGCTACGACATCGTTAACCCAACCGAGGTTATCGCGTCGCTTATCACTATGGGTAAAAACATAGTAGATGGCATCAACAATGTGTATCGCCGAGTAAAAGGCTCATGCTCGATGTTGCTACTTATGGAAAATGGCGACATAATTGCTGCCCGCGACAAATTAGGCCGCACCCCTATCCAATTGGCAAAGCATGTCAACGGCGACGGAATTGCAGCATCGTCAGAAACGTGCTCATTCCCCAACCTCGGATTTGAGAATTGCTATAATGTTGGTCCTGGCGAAATTGTACGATTCAATGCCGACGGCTTCACACAGCTACAAAAGCCATTCGACGAAATGCAAATATGTGCATTCCTCTGGACATACTACGGCTATCCTCCATGCGAATACGAAGGGCGCAACGTCGACGTAATGCGCAACACACTTGGCCGCATTATGGGTAAGCGCGACGATGTTGAAGTTGATTTCGTAAGCCCTGTTCCCGACTCAGGCATTGGTATGGCATTAGGTTATGCTGAAGGCAAAAGCGTGCCATATCATAGAGGCATCACCAAATACACCCCAACATGGCCCCGCTCGTTCACTCCGAGTGCTCAAGAACGCCGCGAGTTGGTGGCTAAAATGAAATTGATTGCCAATAAAACAATTCTCAAGGATAAGCGAGTTGCATTCTGCGACGACTCAATAGTGCGTGGCACTCAGCTCCGCGACAATGTCAGCGACATCATCGAAGCAGGAGCTAAGGAAGTGCACGTTCGCATCAGCTGCCCGCCACTCATCTACCCCTGTATGTTCTTGAATTTCACAAGTTCACGCGGCGAAATGGAACTCATCACACGTCGTGTAATTGCTGAAATAGAGGGTGACTCAAACAAAAATATTGACAAATACGCTGACGCATCCACACCCGAATACGCTGAAATGGTTGAGCGCATTCGTAAACGTTTAGGATTGACTACGCTAAAATTCAATACTGTCGACGACATTGTCGAAGCTATAGGATTGCCTAAAGAACGCATCTGCACACACTGCTTCGACGGCTCATCGCATTTCTAATTCATAGAGATTAGACACAACGATACAACACAACCGACACAGTGGATACTGGTCGGTTGTTGCTGTAAATATACCTTTCTTTTAGCACTGTCAATGCAACACATTAATATAGCAATATGAGTAGCCTAAGCATACGAAACCACAATTATTTGCGTTATTAAAGTAGTGGCTGTAGGCTAATATAAAAATGTCGATTTGCAGAATTTTACATTCGAGCCGAGCCCAATAATAATATGGATATGAAACAGAGGATTTATTTCATCATTATAGCCCTTGTGTCGTTCGCTACACAAGCTGCCGACTTGACATTCACAGGCAATAGTCGACAAGCCGTATCAATCGCCCCCGCGAGCAATACAGGCTTGGCAAGAATCTATGTGCTTGAAAACAGTAATGGGGTGACTGCCTCATTCACAACTTTGGGTAGTGATGCCGTGAATTGGTATCGATTTGACAATCGCGGTGCAGCTTATGCTGAGCCAATAGCCACAATGGTCAATGGCCGCACCACCTCATTTACACTTGGCATTGATGATATCGGCATCGTAGTTGAAGAAGGCTCTAAACGTCATTACTTCTGGATTATCAACTACACCAATCATCCATTTGAAATCAGTGGACTAAATATCTCTGAAGAGAGCGACTGCTCGACCACCACGCTACTAACCGAAGGTAGTGGGTCACAAATCTTATTTTACAATATCAATGGAGTACCTACCGAACTTAGTCGCGAGATTGAATTGACCTATTACACATTGGAATACAACGCCGAAACTGAAAGCTACGACCAAATAGAAGAATCAATTGTAGAGCCATGGCTAACGGCGACAATACGCACTCCAGCACCATTATGCGACACTCAATTCACACTAAAGGGCGACCGTTTTCTCTCTGCATGGGGAATGGAGCAACAGGTTGAGTCGGAAACCTATCAGGCAAAGGCGGTTGACGCACATACTACAGCCGTACAAACCGAGCGCGAAGTCGACAACGAGGTAAGCGTAGAAGTAAGCAGTTTAGGCGGCTCAGCTCCAGTCGAAATAACATTCACAGCTACAGTAAGCGACGCTGTGCGCTTCACCGAATGGCAATTCTCATCCGACCCTGAGTTTAATAATTATGACCTCAGATTCAACGACACCGAAGTAACCTACACATTCCGCGAACAAGGGACTACCTACATCCGCTTTCAAGCAAGCAACAATGAGGGTGATTGCGACTGGTTTAGCGAAACATACGAGGTGCATATTGGCGAATCTAAATTGCAATGCCCGAACGCATTTTCACCAAACGACGACGGAGTGAACGACGTATGGAAAGTTTCATATAAATCTATTGTTGAATTCCAGTGCTCGATCTTCAACCGTTGGGGAACAGAAATCATATCATTCGACAACCCAGCGCAAGGTTGGGACGGAAAATACAATGGCAAAGTCGTAGATTCGGGAGTGTATTATTACGCAATTAGAGCCAAAGGCGCTGACGGCAAAAAATACAAACTTTCGGGCGACATCAACATAGTCAATTACAGCCGCGAAACGAACAAAACACAACCATAAGGCATTGTGGCTGTTAACAGCAAGATATAATTCAAAATTTGCGCCAACTGACCGCGAGAAAACAAATCCTTGGTTGATTTTTTCGATGCAAATTATTACCTTTGCATCTATAAAAAGAGATTAACAATGAAAGGTTCAGTAATATTCCGATTATTCTGCATAGCGGCATTGTATGTTTTACTCTGCATTTGGTATGTTAGCCGATTGGTTATAACCGAATCGGAAATCAATCTAAGAACATTACTTCCTATCGTCATATCGGGCATAATCATTTTCGTACCTCTATATAAAAAGTATTTCAAAGGAGAGAATAAACGTGACTAATCCTCTACTTCAGCATATTGACTCGCCATCGGATTTGCGAAACCTTACCGTAGAACAACTTCCACAAGTTTGTTCAGAGATACGTGATTTCCTAATCGAATCGCTATCAACCAATCCTGGTCATTTTGCTTCAAGTATGGGCGCAGTTGAATTGACTGTTGCGCTGCATTACGTGTTCAACACCCCCTACGACAGAATTGTATGGGACGTAGGGCATCAGGCTTACGCTCACAAAATACTCACTGGCCGACGCGAAGCATTTGCCAATAATCGAAAAATGGACGGGCTAAGCGGATTCCCCAACCCTGCCGAAAGCGAATACGACACATTCATGGCTGGGCATGCGTCCAACTCCATTTCTGCGGCACTTGGCATGGCAGTAGCGTCGGAATTGCACAAAGAAGAGCCGCGCCGACAGGTAGTGGCAGTGATTGGCGACGCATCGATAGCTGGTGGATTAGCATTCGAGGGGCTCAACAACGCAGCCAATATGCCCAACGACGTACTCATCATCCTCAACGACAATGATATGTCGATTGACCGTCCAGTTGGGTCGCTGAATTCGTATCTGACACATCTAAACACATCACCTACATACAACACATTCCGATTTAAGGTTTATCGACTTCTGCGCAAGCTGCATTTGGTCAGCGAGCGTCGCAAAAGTTCGATTCTGCGTTTCAACAACAGTTTGAAATCGCTCTTATCGAAGCAGCAGAACATTTTTGAGGGACTTAATATCAGATATTTCGGTCCATTCGACGGCCACGATATACGCAGAATTGTGCGTGTGCTTAACGACATAAAAAATATGCGTGGACCGAAGATTCTCCACCTGCGTACAATCAAGGGCAAAGGTTATGCACCAGCTGAAAAAGACCCTGCCACATGGCATGCACCCGGTGCATTCGATCCCGAAACTGGAGAACGACTAACCAATTCAACAACCAAACCTCCAAAATATCAGGATGTATTTGGCAAAACATTAGTAGAACTCGCTGCTAAGAATGAGAATATTGTAGGTATAACTGCGGCAATGCCTTCGGGCACATCAATGTCGGAAATGCAAAAAGCATATCCTAAAAGGACGTTCGACGTTGGTATTTCTGAAGGGCATGCGGTTACGTTTGCCGGAGGTTTGGCCAAGGACGGCATGAAGCCATTCGTAGCTATATACTCTTCATTCCTACAACGAGGCTACGACCATATAATCCACGACGTTGCAATTGCAGGATTGCCCGTAGTGTTCTGCATCGACCGCGCAGGCTTAGTTGGCGAAGACGGCGTCACTCACCATGGAGCATACGATTTGGGATACCTATCCCCTATCCCGGGTATGGTTATCGCCTCTCCAACAGACGAAATGATGTTGCGCAATTTGTTAGCAACGGCAGCAGAATATAACGACGGACCGATGGCCATTCGCTATCCTCGCGGAAGTGGGCGCAATATAGAGTGGCAAAACCAAATGGAAACACTGCCTATCGGCAAGGGTCGAAAAGTCTGCGACGGCAGCGACATTGCAATCCTCTCGCTCGGTCCAATATCTACTGAAGTAGAAAAGGCTATCGAGCAACTACGCAATGACGGTATATCTGCTGCGCACTATGATATGATTTATCTCAAGCCTATCGACACTACAATACTTGAAGAAGTAGCGGCTAAAAATTGTCCAATTGTCACCGTAGAAGATGCATCAGTCAATGGTGGACTCGGCTCTGCAGTGAGCGCATGGCTATCGGAAAACGGACTTGAACGCAGAGTGATGCGCGTCGGCATACCCGATACGTTCATTGGGCAAGGCTCTGTGGCTGAGCTCTACAAACAATGCGGTATGGATGCTATGTCGATAGTGAATCTCATCAAAAATATACCGGGAATAGAGCCGGCAAACTCTAAATAAATCCACAGCTATGAAAATTGTAATTGTCGGAGCTGGAGAAGTTGGTCAGCACCTTGCTAAACTCCTATCATCGGAAGAGCAAGATATAATTCTCGTTGACACAGACACTGAAAAACTAGCCCGCATTGATGCCAACTACAATCTGATGACAAAGGTTGGCAACCCCTCGTCCATTCGCGCACTAAGCGAAGCTGGCACTGCTGATTGCGATTTGTTCATTGCCGTAACTCCTCATGCGGAAAAGAATCTTATGGCTTGCGCCATAGCTAAATCGTTAGGCGCAGTTCGCACCGTTGCTCGAGTTGACAATTACGAATACTTAGCACCTGAGAATCGCGAATTTTTCATATCGCACGGAGTTAATGACTTGATTTACCCAGAATATTTGGCTGCAATGGAGATTCGCACCTCCCTACGCCACTCATGGGCACGACAATGGTTTGAACTGCACAAGGGGGAACTGATATTGGTAGGTGTGAAGATTCGCGAGAACTCGCAAATTGTGGGGATGCAACTCAAAGAGGTCACCCAAACTCACCACAACTACCACGTTTCAGCCATAACCCGACGTCACGAAACTATCATCCCACGAGGCGATGACCGAATAATGCCGGGCGACATAGTATATTTCACAACCACACCTGAATATACCGACACTCTACGCGAACTTTGCGGAAAAAGCAATCGACAAGTACGCAAAGTGATGATTATGGGTGCAAGTCGCATAGCAATCCGATTGGCTGCGATGCTTGGCAATGAATATAAAATCAAGATTATCGACATCAATCGCGACGTGTGTCGAGAGCTACCTTTGAAATGCCCTAACTGCGAAATTATCAATGGTGACGGACGCGACAACGACATAATGCTCGAAGAGGGCATCGAAGAAATGGATGCTTTCATCGCACTTACCGACAGCAGCGAAACAAACATACTTGCATCACTCTCGGCCAAAGAATTCGGTGTGATTAAAACCATTGCTGAGGTGGAGAATATCCAGTTTATCTCAGAAGCTGAAAGCCTCAACATTGGTACAGTCATCAATAAAAAGCTCCTTGCATCGAGCCGCATATTCCAAATATTGTTGGACGCCGACGCTGAATCGTCGAAATTCCTATCGCTGGCTGATGCAGAAGTTGCCGAATTGGAAGTAAAACCGGGTGCTAAAGTAACAAAAGCGCCTGTGAAAGACCTCAATCTCTCGCACGATATGACAATCGGTGGACTTGTTCGCGATGGAAAAGGGATGCTTGTAAATGGTATGACTGTGATTCAACCTGGCGACCGCGTAGTAGTGTTCTGTACTTCGGGCGTAATTCACAAAATCGAGAAACTGTTCAAATAAAGTTCGGTCGATTATATGTTTTTTAGCTAACGCAAGCTGAATTCACGTCATTTTCAACAAATGCGTTCAAAGCAATAACCTATACAACGATATGAGTGAAGCCATAATTGCAAAAAGTTCGCTGAGCGACATAGGTGATATTATGGCGATATTTGATTCGGCAAAACGCTATATGCGCTCATACGGCAACGTCAACCAATGGTCGGACAACTACCCCTCGCAAGCTACGATTGAAGCTGACATTGCTTCGGATTGCAGCTATGTTGTAAAAGTTAACGATGCCATTGTTGCCACATTTTATTTTGTGATAGCCGACGAGCCAACCTACGCCAAAATCTACGACGGGGAGTGGAAGAATAATGCTCGCTACGGCGTAATCCACCGCGTTGCATCCAACGGAACAACAAGAGGAGTCCTAAGATTGATTGTCGACTACTGCCGCACTCAAATCCGGGACATCCGCATCGACACTCATCGCGACAACTTAGCAATGCGCAAAGCGCTTACAAATTACGGCTTTGAATATTGCGGCATCATATACCTCGCCAATGGCGATGAACGACTCGCATACCAGTACTATAAATAAAAACTAAATATAAATGGAAAAGACTTGGCGTTGGTTTGGGCCAAACGATAAAATCACTTTAGATATGCTGCGCCAAATTGGCGTGGAAGGGATTGTGACATCGCTTCATCATCTTAAAGCTGGAGAAATATGGACTCGTGAAGAAGTCAGCAAAATGCGCAACTTCATCGAATCGCACGGATTAAGATGGAGTGTAGTCGAAAGTCTACCCGTAAGTGAATCAATCAAGTATGGCGGAGCTGACCGCGACATACTGATTGAGAACTATAAAGAAAGCCTACGAAACCTCGGACGCGAAGGTGTTACGACTATATGCTACAACTTTATGCCAGTGCTTGATTGGGCTCGCACCGACTTAGATTATCCCAATGAAGACGGCACATCGAATCTATATTTCAATCGCGCAGAATTTGCTTATTTCGACATTCACATACTCAAACGTGACGGGGCTGAAGCTGAATGGGACGCCAAAACTTTGGAGCGCGTAGAACTGTTGAAAAAGAGTATGACCAAAGAGCGTGAGCACACTTTAGTGGAGAATATCATTGTAAAAACTCAATGCTTTGTTGGGGGTAACATTACGGATGATGACGAAGCTCCGCTCACAACCTTCCGCTCGCTATTGGCATTATATAAAAACATCGATATTGAAACGCTACGCGCCAATATGAAATATTTCCTTGAAGCAATTATGCCGATATGCGATGAATACAATATAAATATGTGCGTTCATCCCGACGACCCACCGATGCAGATTCTTGGGTTGCCACGTATTGTCTGCACTGCCGACGATATTCGTTGGCTGCTGAATGCGGTGCCAAATCCTCACAATGGATTGACATTCTGCGCTGGATCGCTATCGGCTGGAGCTCAAAACGACGTAAATGCTATGTCGCGCGAGTTTGCCTCACGCACTCATTTTGTGCATCTTCGCCGCTGCCAAGTGATGCCAAACGGCGACTTTAAGGAAGCGGCACATCTCGGTGAAGGTAGAGCCGACCTTATCGACATTGTGCGCGTATTTGAAACATCGTTACGCGAGAGAGGACTATGCTCTAAAGCATTGCCTATGAGAGTTGACCATGCTCCACTGATGCTTGGGGATGAGAAAATGGGTTACAATGCCGGCTATTCATTCCATGGGCGTATGCTTGCACTTGGCCAAATGGCAGGGGTTATGGCGGTTATCGACCGTGAATTCAAAAACTAATATTCTGTAAGAAATCTGATAATATAATCGATATGAACGAATTGTTTAATATAAGTGGGCGCGTAGTGGTAATCACCGGTGGCACCGGAGTGCTTGGCGCTTGCATTGCAAAATATCTTGCCAAAGAGGGTGCAAAAGTGGTCATTATGGGGCGTCGCAAACAAGAAGGTGACGCGATAGTAGCTGAAATCAAAGAAGCTGGAGGAGAAGCGATGATGCTCGTCACTGATGTGATGAACGAAGAATTGCTCCAACAGAATTGTGATGAAATTATGGCACGCTATGGTCGCATTGATGCGCTACTTAATGCTGCAGGCGGCAATATGCCCGGTGCTACAATTGCGCCAACAAGCAATTTCTTCGACCTTGATTCCGAACAGTTTAAGAGTGTTTTGAATCTCAATCTTGTTGGCACTGTGCTCCCCAGCCAAGTATTTCTAAAGCCAATGGTTAAGGCTGGTAAGGGTGTCATCGTCAATTTTTCTTCAATGGCTGCATTCCGTCCATTAACTCGAGTGTGCGGCTACGCTGCTGCTAAAGCAGGCATAAGCAACTTTACAGCGTTCTTGGCCAACGAAGTCGCTACAAAATTCACGCCGGGACTACGCGTAAATGCCATTGCCCCAGGATTTTTCCTAACCAATCAGAATCGTTCGTTGCTTACCAACGAAGACGGCTCGCTAACCGAACGTGGTGCCGACGTTATCCGCCAAACCCCATTCAAGCGTTTTGGCAATCCAGAGGAACTGTGTGGCACTATTCACTATCTGATTTCTGACGCATCGACATTTGTCACTGGCACAGTAGCCGTTGTCGACGGTGGCTTCAATGTCTATGCAATGTAAGAGGTAAAGAGTAGCGCCGCTGCGGTGAACAAGCAATCGCCGCTATCTTAGTGAAATTCCGAAAATTTTAGAAATAGAATTTGCTGCCGACTCGCAATCCATAACGTGCAAGTCGGGGGTATCAATCAATGCAATTCGGTCGGAGCATTGCAATGCAATATCGAGCTCATGGGTCGATAGCATAATGAACTTATTGCTATTGTGAGCCAAGTCAGCAAGCAACTGCATAAGCGAGTAGCGATTGGGTAAATCCAAGAATGAAGTTGGCTCATCCAACAGGATTATGGGTGTATCTTGAGCTAAGGCTCGAGCAATCATCACTCGCTGGCACTCGCCGTCGCTCATTGTGTCGAGTGTGCGCTCAGCATAATCAGCCATTCCAATGGTTGCAAGCGACTCACGGACAATCCTTTCATCTTCGGGCTGCATCTTCCCAATCCAATTGGTGTAAGGCGAACGACCGAGAGCCACGATGTCGGCACAACGCATATTAGGTATTCTGATTCGTGATGTATTGACGAACGCTATAGTTCGCGCGCGCTCGGGAGAACGCAACAACTGCGAATCGCCGTCGACAATAATTTCTCCGCTGTAGTTATCATTAAGTCCTGCCAACACCCTCAGAAGCGTGGATTTGCCAGAGCCGTTGCGACCAATTAATGACACAAGTTCCCCGCAACTGAAATCAGCTTGTGCACCTTTTATCAGGCATCGCTCGCCATAGCTGAGCGACAGGTCTTTGACGGTCATCACATACTTGTTATCGATCTGTTCTTTATTACAATCCATATCACTACAGGTATGCCGATGAGTGCCGTAATGGCGTTAATCGGGAGGGTTAACGACTTAGAAATTAAATCACAAGCGAGCATCGTTGCAGCACCCACGAGAGCTGTCGCGGGGAGCAAAACACGATGATTGGAGGTCGCAAAAATTGCACGAGCTACGTGAGGCAATGCTAATCCAATGAATCCTATCGGACCACAAAATGCCGTGACCGTTCCAGCCAGCAACGTAGTTGAAGCAAACACAATCATTCTGGAACGACGCACTTGCAAACCCATTGTCAGAGCATACTCCTCACCCAACAAAAGAAGGTTGAGCGGCTTAACAGCAATTATTGCAAGAACAACACCCACAAAAACGGCAGCACCGAATAATGGGAGTTGTTGCATAGAAACATTACCGAGCGAGCCCATTGTCCATATAACAAACGACTTCAATGCATCGTCGGCACTGAGATATTGTAAAATCTGCACAATAGCCGAAATAGCGGAAGAAATCATCATGCCAAGTATTAACACAACCATTATATCTTTGATTCGGCGGCCGATTGCCGAAATAAAGAGCAACACGAGTGCTGAGCCTATCCAAGCTGCACCTGCCATGCCAAATGAGGAGAACGAGCCAGCACCAAATCCGATAAATGGTGCGCCCAATATGAACAAAGCTACGGCAAGCGACGCGCCAGAGCTAACACCCAAAACGTAAGGTCCAGCCAATGGATTTCGGAAGAGCGTTTGCATCTGCAATCCACTAATAGGCAGCGCAATACCAGCAAGAAGCGCAACAATAGCTTTAACTAATCTGATATCGACAACTATGCTCCTTGTTGAGTCGGGACAATCGGCGCCAATCAATGCGGCTACCACATCGCGCATAGGCATAGTTACAGACCCTGCGGCGAGGTCGGCAATCAGCAGCACTACAATCAATAGTGCAAGTATTGCAAACAGTATGTAGCTACGTCGATTCATATTAGTAATTTATAATGCGCACCCCTCTCCTATTTTAATTGCCGATAATAGGTCAACGAATCGGCGGCAATTTCGGGATGAAAAATTGAAATAAGATCGCTAAGCACGACATCGGGATTAATTGTGCCCGATTCATAGAAGTCATTACCACCTCGAGGGGTTGAGCGAGCGTCGTTGTTATAAACTTTACCTTTTTTAAGAACACCTACTTTGGCAAATCGAGGTAGCATATTTTTCATTTCATCGATTGAGGACAACCGCCCTGGATTTAACCATACGTCAGCGTCAGATGCAAGCTGGTAAGCACGCTCAATATCAATCGGCTGCGAAGCATTCGACTCATTTTCGGCAAACAGGTATTCGCCACCTGCGTCGTTGATTAAGCGGACAGCATAATTATTGACCGACGGCATAAACCAAGAGTCGTTGTAAGGCACATTTAACATTACCTTTGGTTTCGTCGTCACGTTCGACACCTTAGCACGAACAGTATCGTATCGCTCACGAATTTCATTAAATATTTCAATGCCACGCTCGCGACAACCTATTATCTGAGCTAACGCTACAATCCATTCTGCCTTGCCTAATGGAGACTGCTCAATGTAATCACCTATGTAAATAAAAGGGATTTTTAGCTCTTTCATTTGAAATTCCATTGCGCTCGGCCCATTGACGCCATAAATCAGAACAAGGTCGGGATTCAAGGCTATCAATTTTTCAAAATCGACATACTGCTCATTGCCTACGTCAACGATTTTATCGCGATGAGTTTGTATATATTCGTTTGCAATGAAATCGATGCCGGATACTCCTACTATCCTATCAACAGCGCCAAGACGGTCGAGCATTGCTACATGGGTCGACGACATTGCTACAATACGTTGCGCTGGTTGCTTTATTATAAAATTCAGCGAGTCGCCAGCTTGCGATCCTTGCCATGGCGATTTAATGGTAATCAGCGATGCTTCAGCCGATTTATTCGCTGCTCCGCTTTCAGCCTGTGCCGACTGTGTCTTAATCGTAAAGCCTGACGCTTCGACAGGTTTATAAGCCAAGTGGTCGAATGACGACAAATCATCAACGCCCCCTCTGTTTGTACAACCACAAAGGGAGAATATCAGAAATAATATTACGAAAAACTGAGATTTTTTCATTTAGATGCAAAGTTAGCCAATAACAACTTTTTTAGCAAGACAGTCGAACATTTTCTCAATGAATAAACGGCAAAATTCGCGAAACAAAAACCGAAAGACTGGTTGAATCGCAAGCAAAAAGTAATATGAATAAGCCACAAAAATGCTGAAAATCGTCAAAAATTGCAGAAATGTCGCAAAAAATGGTAATTTTTAACAAAATATTTTAGCAAACAATCTTTTTGTATTGAATAAAATGCTTATATTTGCAGTGTTAAAACAAAAACGAAATAAAGCTCGAATAAATAGAATACTCTCAAATCAAAACACCTAAATATTCCGTAAAACTCCATAAGCTAAAATAAAAGTGAATCATAGGTTAGGGATCCTGTTGCTTGAGAAAGTAGCAGGTTCTTTTTTTATAAAAACCGCAGATTGACACAGTAGAACATAAACCACTGATTTCCGCAAATTTTCACAAATTAAGGCGCAGCTTCGCAGCGCCTTTACCAGACAAAAAGCCTCGGACGCTCTGATGCACGTCCGAGGCTCTATATCTTAAATTCGTGATGCCCCGTTATAAACTTGAGCAAGCAAGGCGGAACCCTATTTCGTAGTAGCGGTAGTCAGGGTCGTAGTGGTAACGATCCGAGACGCGACAGTTGCCCGCATAGTTGTTCCAGTAGCCGCCACGATACACGCGGCGAGAGCCCGACGACGGACCTTTAGGGTTGCTCTGCGATGACGAACTATAGCTGCCATACCAGTCATGGCACCATTCCCATACATTGCCACTCATATCATAAATACCAAGCTCATTAGGTGCCTTGGCGCCTACTTCGTGGCTCTTACTCGAATTATCAAAATACCAAGCTACATCTCCTATGGTGTTGCTTCCTGAGTATTTATAACCCTTCGATTTGTTGCCTCCATGGGCTGCATATTCCCATTCTGCCTCAGTTGGGAGTCGGTAAGTTTTGCCTGTTATCTTATTCAAACGAGGTATAAAAATATTTACTATATCGTTATAACTCACATAATACGCTGGGTAGTTTACTCCTACGCCATAAGAACTGCTTGGATTCTTGCCTAACCACACATCACTTGCATAAGCGCTCATTGTCGACCCATCAGCTGCTTGACCTGAATAGCTCATAACATATTCCCACAAGGCTTGAGTTACTTCATATTTTCCTATATAGAAATCTGACAATGTTACGCTATGCACGGGGCGTTCATCGCTATCGTAATCCGATCCTTGCTCTGAGGTGGCGCCCATCGTGAAAGTGCCGCCTTCTACTTTTACCATATCGGTCTGTGCCAATGACTCGATTACGCGAGTGTTGTCGAGGTCGATTGCAGTAAAGCCGTCGTCATTGCCATACTGCGCCAACTTATTGATAAAGTTGTTGGCATAGGTCTGCATTGTGCTGAAGTCTGAGCCTAATGATGTACTGCAGTCAAGTACCAACATTACTACCGCACTTTTGCGCTTAACCTCAGTAATTGGCTCATCTTCTTTACCAAATTCTGAATTTATATCCCATTTACCGGTTGATGTCACATATCGATATTGTTTGATTTTGCTTTTATCTACCTCTACATTTACTGTGGTCTTGATTCCCTCAAATATATATGTAAATTTTACTCCATTCTGTGAACCTTTCACCTCTTCACCGCTTTCGCATGTCATACCAACATACTGTACCTGTGTTAATGCTCGATCTGAAAGTCGGAAAACTCCCTCAATATACATTTTTGATTGTTCTGCATCTGACACATTATCAAAAGTAAATCGAATACGTGTACCATTACTCTGACCAGGTATAGTCAATTGTACATTTGCACTATGGCTTTCATTATATATAGCATCAGCGATTACATCAAATTGTCGTTCTATCTCATTTATATTGCTCAGATTTGAAGCATTTTCTTCGCTACTTGCCAAATTGCGCAAGTTCTTATTAAACTGCTCTACGTCGCTCACGTCATTACCCTTCAAACCAATTGAATATGCTGATATTGGCATACCATTGATTTTCTCACTCTTTATGCGGTTGTTAAGCGCATTCAAATATTCATCCTCATTTGCATAATTTCCATTCATTATAAATGAGCCTTGATCGAGACCATCGGTAAAGGTTACCATAGTTACATTAACCAAGTCTTCGGGGTAATCGTATGATGTCAATTCATCAAGTGCTTGTTCTACTCCATAATATAGCAATGTTGCAGCCTTTTTTGTCAAGCCCGATACGAAACTTGTATATGATGATTTTGTTGTAAGCGAAAGGTTGCTTACATTCTTCTTATAGATATTTTCGTTGAAGCCTACAATACCCATATATACACCACTGGGGAGAAGCGCACCTCCTACTTTGTATTTACTGTATTGATCTACAGATCCTACTCGTGTAGCTTTGTTGTTGGCATGCAACCATATTGAGGGGATTGTGCCATTATCGAATGTCATACTATCGACTGAGGATGCTATGTATGACTTATCGTAAACGCCATTCTTATAGAAGTGCAAGTATTTTTCTTGTGCCGACATTGCTAACACTGCTGCAACAAGGCTGCATATAGTGAGGATTATTCTACTCTTTTTCATAGCTTAATTGATTAGGATTTTGCTAATTTCTTTACTGTTTCTCCGCTTTCGGTCGTTACCTGTACGATATATATGCCGTCGGGCAATTCATCTACTGGTTCTTGTAGGCTATTACCCTCAGCCGATAGTGACTTGACGAGCATTCCATTCATATTGTAAATCACTACTCGCTGAAGCTGCTCATTGCTTTCCACTTGCAAGGTGTTACCAATAAGTGCGATGCTAACTGCGGCTTCATCTTGGATTATCTGTTCAACGCCGTCGGTATATTCAATATTGAACATGTTCTGACCGTTGTATCCGACAATCCATGATTGAGCTCCTGTACGTGAATAAACACCAATAGCTGTGCCACCTTTTTCATTGAAGGTAATTTTGCGGACGTCGCGCACACAAATGGACTTTTCTCCCTCATCGGTGCTGAAGGTCAGCATATAGTCCTTTGTATTCGCCATTGCCGTAACAGCTAATAGCGAACAAGTTAAAAGGGTAAAGATTTTTTTCATAATATGGTTATTTTATTGATTTTGTCGATAGGTTAGACCGTGATAATGTAGTTATGCAAGCATACAATCTTTGCAATGTACTGCAAAGTTAAATATTCTTTAACTTTTACCCCCCCATTTAGTTAATGTTTGTTAATACTATTTTAGTCATCTCATTTTCAACCTGTTAAGGAGCAGCTTCGCAGCGCGGTGTTATGGTGTTGGCATTCGTGTGGCAGTGCTATCGCACAGCCACTCCGAGGGCTAAAGCCCCCGGTTAACATAAACTCGCTGCTTCGCAGCTCTCATCATAGGCTGCTTAGGACTCATAGGGGGCTTATCCTCACTCCAATTGATTCGCGCTAATTTGTGTCAATCCGTGGTTGATACAGCGTGTCTTCGACACGTTGAGATGAGGCGTGTGATTTTAACTGTAATTATGGTTGGTGGGCGGATATTTAGCCCACACGATAGCGAACTTTGCAATGTGAATCATAAAAACCTGTTCGCTATGAAAAAAATTTTTATAACAGACCGAATTTTCGCAACAGTCAGCATTTGCGGTCGTACGCTAATCAATATCGCATTGGAGGGAATAACATCAATCAATGATGTGATACGCGTGCTTTCGGAACGAATTCAAGGTAAAATACAAGGCACAGCAACCCTCGTTGTTCGTAACGGCTCTCAGGGGTGGTCAATCAAGCGTCTGTTTCGTCCAGTAAGACAAGCCGAAGGGATTCAACTCTCATTATTTTAAGTTTGCTATAACGTCGGCAATGCCGAAGTTGTTGAAATTTTTCTTACCTTTACAAATGGTTAGAAAAACAACGACTAAATAGCATCTTATGTGGACGCAAGTTGAATTTAATTTGAGCGCAAAAAGCAATGGATTTCATTTGGTAACAGGCGAAATAGTTCGCCAACTACCTACGCTGCCTATGGTTGGTATCCTAAATCTGTTTATCAAGCATACATCAGCGGCACTGACAATAAATGAAAATGCCGACCCCGACGTAAGAGTCGACATGAAATTAATATTTAACCGTCTGATTAAAGAGGGTGAGCCTTACTATCAGCATACTATGGAAGGGCTCGACGATATGCCAGCACACGCTAAAGCATCAATTATAGGGCAATCAATAACTATACCAATCAGCAATGGTCGCTTAAATTTAGGCACATGGCAAGGCATCTATCTGTGTGAATTTCGCGACTATGGTGGACCTCGCAAAATTGTGGCTACAATTGCCGGCGAATAATAAGCAAACTAAGACTCTGCTGACAAATAACCACACTCACTGTGGCAATCAAGGGTTTAGGAGGTCGGGGTTGAAGTAATCGAACACGTCGCGAGCAAGCTCGAGAGCGTGTTTGGCATCACATTCGGGGTTAATTGCTAAGGCTGTTTCAAAGTCAGTCACAGCAGCTGAATAGTTTTGCATACGCCAATACAATCGGCCGCGCATGAAGTAGGCTAAGTCGTCATCACCATTATCGCAGATAAATGAATTGAGGCACGACAATGCCTCCTCGCATTTATTTTGATTAATTAATAGCTGAATATTTGGTAATGAGAGCATCTATCACTATTTTTGTTCAAATTTACGAAAAAACTTTTATTATGCGACGCATTTCCTTATTTATCTCAATATTTATAGCCGTATCGGCTTTTGCTTCTGACCCAACTGCTACATCATACACATTTGACGAATGTTGCGGTAGTCTCCGCCCATATCAAGCACCGACTACAGCAATAGCAACGCCCGATTCGCTTATGCCAGTGATGATAAACCACGTTGGGCGATATGGCTCTCGCTACCCTGCATCGTCGAACCACACCTACGCACTCCGCAGCGCGCTGCTCAAAGCTGACTCTTTAGGCACAATCACCGACAAGGGCAAACGCCTATTGGAATTGACATCGTACGTGGCCGACATATCACAAAGCTACTGGGGCGCACTCGATTCATTGGGTATGGCAGAGCAGCGTGGCATAGCGTCGCGAATGTTTCTCAACTATCCTGAGCTATTTGACGGACAAAAGGTAATGGCATATTCATCGTATTCGCCACGATGCGTAGCGAGTATGTATGAGTTCACCCACCAACTTGGACGCCTTAACAATAAAGTAGAGATAACCACTATTGCAGGTCGCCAAAATTCTCGAGTATTGCGCCCATTTGATGAGAACGCCGACTATAGCGACTACCTACGCGGCAAAGTGTGGGAGATACCATATTCCGACTATTTAGCAACCCAAATCAACGCCGAACAAGTGCGTCGCATTGTTGGCGAAGCATATCCATTAACACAATCGGAAATAGCTGATTTAGCTGTAGTTGAATATTATTTCCTTGCAGGATTGAAGGCAATGAATATTGACGTTGACCTGTCGGAATTTCTCACAAAAGAGGAAGCAAATGCGATGTGGTCGTGTTACAATCTTCGCCAATACTTGCAACGCTGTGCCACTACCCTATCATCTGTGCCAGCCGAAATCACCACACCACTAATATTGGATATTATTCGCACTACCGACGACTTCATCAGTGGCAAATCCGACAACACCGCCATACTGCGTTTCGGACATACTGAAACCCTCCTTCCACTGCTTTCGCAACTTCGCATGAAGGGGTGCTATTATCTGACAAATTATTTCGACACGGTGGGTCAGCATTTCCGCGATTTCGAGATAGTGCCAATGGCCGCAAACCTTCAGATGATTCTGTTTGCTGACGCAATGGGCAACTATCACGTGCGATTTGACCTTAATGAAAAGCCCATTCAGCTAATTCCGAATGATGATAGAATTTATATCCCTTGGTCGGAAGCTCGCGAATACATGATTCACTGCCTACCTTTAATTGACCAGCCTTAAATTGCGTTTTTAGAGGGCTATCAAAGTTGAAGTGCCATTCTGTCGACGGATAAAAATACCTTTTGAAGGATTCTCTACAGGATGCCCGAATAGGTTGTAATATTCTGCTGGAGCATCGTCCGACGCGACGTTTTCGACTCCTGCCCCCGGTATTCTCAACGAAAATCGACCATTAAGGTTAGCCGACTCATATTCCAACGAGCCGTTGCGCTTAACAGCAATACAGAGCGCACCAGTTGGGAAAGTTATTGTATCATCTTTCAGTGTGCCAAATATCGCTGAATCGATTTCGGAGATGTCGGCCGTTTGCATTTGCATCCACGCTTCAGAGTTGAGATATATTTCGCCATAATTCATCCAATTCATACCGCTTGCAAACTCTTCGATATAAACTTTTGAAGGGTCTTCGGCATGGATTATCATATAGTGATTATCGGCATCATAATCGCCAGGCGAATTCAGCGGATATGCTGCTCCATACGGATTGATCAATCGATAAAGATGACGCGTTGATGCTGATTCTTGCACCTCAACCTCGTAGGTTTGGCAACCGGCATTTATAAACATAGCATTGATGAAATCATCGGTGTAGGAGCACATGCCACACGACACCCACTGCTCATCGGCAGCAAAAGCTGTTAGCGATAAAATCGAAGCGATGCAAAGCATCAACATTCGAGGTAAATTAAGAGTTCGGCGCATTTTCAGCCACACCTCTTGCCAAAAAGAATTCATAGGAGTAACAATCGGTCGAAATGGTTTAACATCAGTAGGCGCAAATATTTTAAGTCCTTTTGAGTGGCATTTCACCTCGATAATATCGTCAAGAATTGTAGGCTCGCCGTCGATGTGAGCCAAGCCCTCACTTTTACGATATATCACAGCCGAAGGAGCTTTGAGTGCATGAATGAGAGTATTTTTATTGATGTATCCCGTTAAGAGGTCAACACCAACCAAAGCCGTATTAATTGGATTTCCTTGATGAATGATAATGATATCGAGCAGGCCGTCGACAAGAGAAGCTTCGGGAGCAATGTAAGCATTGTTGCCATATTGCGAAGCGTTGCAGCAAGTAATGGCAAACGCTTTCTCGGTCAACAGATTACCATTAGCCGAGATTGTATAAGTTTCAGCGTCGTAGTGCAGCAATTCTTCAAAGCCACTTTTCAGATAAGTCATCAGGCCACGACGTTGCTGATTGGCGAAATTATGCGAAACGGCAGCATCAAAACCTACGCCAAACGTGCAGAAAAACGGATGCCCGTTGACTGTGCCATAATCGCTATCGATGATATTGCCCTCGATAATAATCTTCAAGGCCTCTTCAACGTCGATTGGAATGCCAAGGTGACGAGCAAGACCATTGCCACTACCAGTGGGTATGATGCCCAATGGCACATCGGTCTGACAGAGCGAGCGAGCTGTTTCATTAACAGTGCCGTCGCCACCAACAGCTATTACTGCCGAATATTTGCGTTCCACAGCTTCAGCCGACAATTCTACAGCGTGTTGCGGAGCTTTGGTATAACGAAGGTCGACCATAAAACCGGCATCGCACAGAAGCTGTGATGCCGTCTGTGCGATTTGCTGCTTGCCGATTGTTCCCGATATCGGGTTGACTATCAGCATTACTTTGCCTTTGGTCAACATAAAAGGAGTTATTTTATCAACTCATTATTTCTATTTATAGAGGAGCAACTTTGAGCGTCAACGAGTGCAACTTATTTACGGCGACGTACCGAGCGAGCTGCATTGCTGTTGGTCGATTGAGTCTTAGGTTGTTTTGGTTTCTTCACTTTGGCTTCCTTGCTTCCGCGTGATGTGCGTGAAGATTTTGCCGACTCTTTCTTTTCGTCGCGTTCTTTGATTTTAATTGAGTCGCCACCTGCAGCAGCTTCGCGTGCTTCGCGAGCGGCAATAACCTCTTCGCGTGAAGGAACCCAAATCTTGTCGTCGAATGTATCAAGTCGATTTTGAATGCTATCCTGCGCACGTTTCATATCATCAGGATTGGGGAACATTTGCGCCATCGACTTATTCATCAAGTTGCGAGTTTTGTATATGTCGCCTTCATACATATTCATAGCGAAGAAATCGTCGTAAGTGTATTTAGGCAGATTGTTGTCGTCGTCGATAAAGATGTATTGCTGAGCGAGATATGGACGGAGATTTTCAAGACGAATCCAGAACATAGGATATTTGATTTCATCGCCACCCCATTCGCCTGCACGATGTAATACCGGGCAGATTGCTTCAACTTGAGTTCTCATATTATTGCTACGAGAGTCAAATTCCCAGCGTTCGAGGATGTAGTACGACAACACTTCGTTGGTAGGCACATCCGATTCTTCAATCGTGAATTTTGGATTCTTCTCTGTAGAGCCTTTGGCGTCGGTATAAGGGATATAGAATCGGTCGAGCATATCTTTGGTCTTGAGTCGATACTCATCGGTGAAGATTTCACGACCGTCGAGATATTCGTATGCAGGGACTTGATTGTCGGCCACAAGACGCATGATGATGCGGAAAAGATTTTCCTGACCGTCGATTATATCTTCGGGGAAATAGAGAGCCGCATTTTTAGGGTTATTGAGATCGAGTTGACGATAAATCACTCGCATCCATTGCAAGTCGGCATCACTCAACTGCTCACCTTCGTAGAATGATTGCATACGTTGAGTAACACCTGGTTGGGCCTGCTGTTCCTGTTGACCACGACGAGTTGTGCCAGAGCCAGCACGACCTACAGAACTTCCACCGCGACGAACAACTGAACTTTGAGATGCGTCGTCGTCAGTTTGTGCTTGAGCTTGATTAACGCCCGACAGGCTGAAAATCGCAGCTGTCAATGCCACAAAGATATGTTTACTTAAAATATTCATTCTAAAGTATGTGGTTGAAGGGTTTCTATAATCTATTTAATAATTGAATTCAAATTGTGATAAGCGTGCAGATTAGAACATCAGTTGACAATCACTTCGATTGGCGAAATATCGCGAGTGATTCCGTCGGGACCTTTCGCCTTTACACGAGAGATGAAGAATCGTGAACCGCGTTTGAGTTGCTTGAATCGGTCGCGTTGACGTTGCGTGAATTGCGCACCATTCGACACTTCAGGCATTGCATTACCCATTTGGTCGAAGAAGAGAGTTTCGAAGCTTACGACATCAAACGGAATATTGAGCACACCGTCGTCGATTGCAGCGCCAAGTCCGGGTGCTGCTTGGAGTATAGCCTTGCTAAGACCTCTGCCACCGCCACGATATGATTCAAGATTGCCTTGAGCATCGCGATATTGAACGAAAGGTGTTGGGTCGGGCAACTTTCTCACACGGAATGTTGTAGCGCCAACGCTTAGAGTTGAGCCGTCCATTACGGCGCTAACTGTAATTACAGCATCTTCGCCAACCTTGTTGGGGCGAGCCACCCAGCCGTCGCCTTGACGAGAGAGCGTGCCGTTGGTCATTGAGGCATTAACTGCATTATTTGCAACACCGGGCACTGAAATGCTAATGGGGTTATCGATACCAGCGTAAAGCACATTCATCATCGTTGCTGAAATGGTTGCTGAAGGCTCCATTACGGTGTATGATGAAGAAAATTCGTGACGTGTGATTGAGCCGTCGCCATGAGGCACTTCAAGATAACCGCTATAGTCGAAATTACCGGTAGAACCAGTAACGATTTCATACAATCCGCGGTCGTTGGGGAGTTGCTGGCCGTTGATATACACGATAGGGCGCTGAGTGGTGTCGACCGCTGCGAGAACAATATTAGCTGTATATCGGCTACCACGCATCACGTTGCGAGAATTAGGAATGACGAATGCGTTAAGTTCGTTTACACGCACGTCGCCAGCATCAACATTAGCCAACAGCGTTTGCAATGCTTCACCTTCGGAGAACTTAATATCGTTTTGCAATTTAGTCAAAAGGGTGATTGCTGCTACTACTGGTTGGTTGTCGAATTTATATTCTTCCCAGCTTACATGTCCTATTTCGCCGGGACGCTGAACTGAAGCAGTCGAAAGCGAATGTTCGATAGCTGCACGTTTGACAGAGTCGGATACAATCGACATAACATAACCTCGATAGTTGTCAATCTCCTTACGTAAACGCGCGCCACGAGTAGTCGAGGGATCTAACATTACGGCTGATGCAGCATCGAGGTTTTCACGATTTTCGATATTATCGAAGTCGCCATTTTCGCCATCGGCACGACAAACGATTCTTGTTTTAAGCGAGTCAATCTTATTGTAGATATCGTTAGTCATACGTTTTACCTCAAGGGCCTTATTGTACCAAGGCAAACCTTTTTCGGGATTCTGCTGACTGAAAGCCTCGAGAGCTCCAATGATAGATGCATTGCGCTGCTCGATGTTCTCGTTGGTGCGAGTCAAGCCATCTTTAACTTGAGAGAAGCCATTGAGCACATCGGATGAAACGTTGAGCGCAAGCATAGCCATCAAGACGATATACATAAGGTTTATCATCTTCTGACGAGGCGAGAGTCTATTGTTTGAGGTTCCCATTGGGAAAACTTGTTCTAATTATTTGAAATAAATTTGTTGTTCAAACGGACTATGAACCAATCGGATTTACCAAATTGATGCAATTAAATCTGTTCTTTTGGATTGTTGTCGAGAGGATTAATATCTGCGCCCATCATCGGACGATACATATTGACAGTCATCGCAGTAATCATCTTCTCATATACTGAGTTTAGCTGCTGCATATAGCGAGTCATTTTTTCAGTTTCCTCTACATAGCGAGCGCTTTGCGATGAACTCTTTTCGTACATATCGCGAATATCTTTGATGCCACGATTAACTCTGTCGATAGAATCGAGCTGCGACGATACGCTCTTGAGCTGAATTTCATAAATCGTATTCAAGCCGCTGATATTGCGATTGAGGTCTTGCATCTGTTCAACGTAACCAGAAGAACTTCTGGTGATGTTTTCAGAATTTTCAGTAATTGCTTTATATGAAGCGAGCAACACATCTGAAACCTGGTTGAGCGCAGCTGTAGTGCTTCTCAAGTGCTCCATTTCTGAGGCAATTGAAGCCATTTGGTCGAGATATTGCTGAGTAGCAGATGTCAGTTCAGCCATTCGAGAGAGCTGATCGGCTGCAGCAGCCATTTTGGCAATACTACCGCTAAGTGAAGCCGTATCTTCTGGGCTGAGGTCGATATTATCGGGGATGCCAACGGCTGTACGAGCCTGCTGACCAGTGACATTTGGAAGAACTGTGTCACCAGCATTGCCCGAGCCGCCGCCAACAATTATTGTTCCGCCACCGCCTACGACGTTGACACCACCACCAACGATTCCAGCATTAGCTTCTTCTGAGTCTTCATCATCGTCGCCGTCGTGTTGCTTATCGAGAGCGGGGAAAACTTCTTCCCAATGGTATTCGCGTGGTGGGCGGTCAAATGCTGAAAGAATAAACATCAACACCTCAGTACCCATACCCAACGACAACAGGAAGTTGCCACCAGGTAGATGGAGGATTTTGAAGAGTGCGCCCCAGATTACGATTGCAGCACCAATACTGTAGGCGAAATTAAAGAAACGCTGTCCGGCATCACTTGACAAGAATTGAGTAATGCGGTTTTTATATTTTTTGACTTTTCCCATCGTCGGATTTATGAGGGGTTAATTTCTTATGTTACTGTTTGTTGCCTTGGCAATATAGTGTCTTTGCTTTAGCAAATCACTGCTTGTTGCCTTTTGCAAAACCTATTTGAGTGCGAACACAACGGAATCCGATGTATGAACGCTGCTCGTTCTGATATTCCCACATACGGATGTCGCTACGGATGTTATGCGCAACATCCTTCCATGAGCCACCACGCACGATTTTACGCTTCATCTTGTATGGGTCTTCAATCGCAGCATCGTAGCGGTATTCGGGATTGATATCGTTAGTGAGTTTTGACACACTTTCGGTGTAAGCGGTAGAGGTCCATTCGCTGACGTTACCAGCCATATCAAACAAGCCAAAATCGTTGGGAGTATATGTACCCACACGCGCAGTGATTAGCTGTCCGTCGCGAACGTAGTTGCCTTCAGCAGGTTTGAAGTTTGCATAGAAGCAGCCTCTGTCTTCGCTCAATGGCAAGTCGCCTTCCCAAGGATATTTGTTATCGTTGACGCCAGTGCGTGCTGCAAATTCCCATTCAGCTTCAGTTGGAAGACGGTAAGGCTCTACATACACCCCTTCGCGACCGATAGAGCGGCGGAGATAATCGGTGCGCCAATTGCAGAAAGCATTAGCTTGCTCCCAGCTTACACCAACCACAGGATATTCGTTGTAGCCAGCGTGAGAGAAATACAAGCGCACATAAGGCTCATTATATGCATTGTCAAAATCGTTAATCCACGCAGTAGTGTCGGGATAAACATTGACGATATAAGTGTTCAAGAAATCGAAGTCGCCTGTAAGGCCACGAGTGATTGTGCGACGTACAATCTGACCCTCATCGTCGACGTATGCTGTATCTTTTGAAATGATAGGCAAGTCGGTGGGAGTTGGTATATCGGTATTGTAGATACGACGGCGTGCATCAAGACGATTTTTACGTTTTGCTGCCTCAGTGTGATTATATACTTCGTAGCGATAGTTCAACTGTTCGGGGTCGAGTTCTCGCTTACCTGTAATCGGGTTTGTGCGATATACGCTCTCGATAGCACGCTGCTCATCTTCGCTTGCTGTGCGCCATGGAATAGGCTTATTCCAATTCAGGTAAGGATTGATAGGATTGCCCTCCTTATCTTCCTCGATTTTAAATTCTTCGTTGCCGCCATAAGCGGGGTCGGCAAGTCGTTCGCGGATAATTGAATCACGCACCCAAAATACAAACTGCTTATATTTTGAGTTGGTTATCTCGGTTTCATCCATCCAGAAAGCATCAACTGAAATTCCACGAGCTGACTCAGGGAGATTCCAAACGCTATCAGGTTTTTGAAGACCAACTTCCATTGAACCGCGCGATACGAGCACCATGCCGTAAGGGGTGGGCTCAGCCCAAACCGTACCACCGACTCCGGTCACTTCGCCCCCCATATAGCTACTTGAGCCAGATGCACATGACACAGCCGACATAATTGCTGCAGCTGAAAGGGGAAGGAGATAAAGAGATGACTTTTTCATATTACATTATGCGTATGCTCTTGTGTTTATTTTTATTTTTATCAGAGAAGTCGAGCTTTAAGGAATAACCTGCCCAAACTTCGTGGCTGCCACTGCTTGCTCTTGCTATACTGGTGACTGGATAGTCGTAGGAGTATCCGAGGAAAAACCCTTTGAACTCACCACCGAGCATAATCGTGACTGCGTCGTTATATCGATATCCGATACCAGCCGAAAGGAATTTATTATAGCGTCCCCGTAGTGTTATTTCGCCAGTAAAGAAATTCAAATCGCTTTTAACAAACAGCGATGGCATCACTTCAAATAACGTGTTTTTTATTGGAATATTGCATCCAGCCATTAAATATAGCGAGCGTGCAATCTCAAATTCATAGTCTTCCTGCTCGGATGAAGTGTTGCCAGTTTCAGATTTTAAGCTAATCATTGGGTTGGTCAAGTGGGTTGCCGACAAGCCTCCCCACCAAATGCCATGGGTATAAAACAGACCGAATCCGCAGTCGAACGCATTACCTTCAAGGTCCTTCTGAGGAATAGCATTATCGGCGCTCTGATGATAATCGTCATCGTCGGGAATGAATACCTCCGTGCCTTTGAACGATTGCGTGGTAAATCCAAGTTGCAAGCCAATGGTCAATTCGCCCTTACCTTTGAACAGTTTTAGCTTGTAACCAAGTTGGGCGCCAATATTCAAGTTCTTGAAAAGGCCATAGCTCTCCTGTTGCAACAGCACACCAGCGCCAAAACGCTGTCCGAATAGCTTCAGTGCTGTTTCTGCAGTTCCAACAAACGACAATGGCGCATTTTCCACTCCTACCCACTGCATTCTGCCTCCGCCTCGAATGTTGAGCTTATCGCCAGTGCCGATTGCTGCTGGGTTATAATAGTTCTTAACCTGAAAATACTGGGAGAACTGCGCATCAGCTTGAGCCATGACGCGACAAGGCAGTAGCATCACGACTGCAGCCATTGCAGCTGCCAAATAATATTTCATGCGACTATTAATCATTCGAAGTAGAAAGTAAGCACAACCATTTGAGAGGTTGCTTTTTTAATTGATTTCGTAAAACGCTGTCCCATTGGGTCATCAACCAAGTCGTTACGCTCATGGTCGATTACATCAATAATGCCGAAACAGAACTTGATTTCGGGAATAAACTTGAAATATGGGAAGTAGATATCGCAGCCAAGCCCTACGGTCAAATACAAATCCATAGGCTTTAGGCGCAGATAGTCGTTTGCCTTGCGTGTCAAATTAAATGCAGGCATTACACCGCCGCTGATGTATGGACGAGCATTGCGATAACGTAGTGCTGAATATTTCAGGTCGACGGGCAATACGATGTAGGTTGATTTCAGATTTTGGCGTAGCTCCTCATCGGTGTTGACATTACGCAAACGCAAATCGCGGCTACCATAATACAATCCTGGCGAAAGGCGTACATTAAACCAATTATTGAGGCGTACATCAAACAGGCCATTTACGCAAAATCCGGGCTGGAACGAGGGTTGCTCAACAAACCACGACTCGCCTGCATCGGTAACATATCCGCTATGAGCGAAGTTAAGGTCTTGAGTATGAAGCCCGACGGAGAATCCGAGATGCCAACGACGCAAGTCGGCATACGGACGATTAAGCACCTTGTCGTTGTATCCCTTTGCTGAAGATGACTGCGGGAATGCCACTACAGCCATAATCAACGCGATTAATATGTATTTTATACATTTCATCAATTTATTAACGAATCGTTGGGCGCATTATTGCATCAAACCGCTGTTAATGATATTATAGAGGATTATTTACGTCAGTCTGAGGCAAACAATTGAGAGTGATTTTCCGTTATAGATTTAGTACGTGCCTATATATAATAATGTGCAATCGGTCTTCTATTATGAAAAAACTGCCAATACTATTATTTCTTGTCGCTGCTACACTCAATTCATTCGCAGAGAGCAAAATAGCATCTATTGAGGAGCTAATAAGCAGCCTTAACTCTGTTCAACGATATGATGCTTCGGCTCAATACATTGTGTTGTTACCTTCGTCGACCGATGAAATCATCTACGACGTAAATCTTCAGTCGGCTGCATCGCACAACGACACACTTTCCGATTGCGAGTATCTCATCAGTTGGTCACTACCAAGCCCGTCGGGCAGAACAGAAGGGTTTTCGGCTTATAACAACGGAAGCCATTATCGATACCGAAACCAACGGCTACTGGAATATCATTTTCAATGGGATTCGATTCCATTCAAAACCTCTGACGGCGGAGTGCAGCGCAATGCACAGTTTGTCGAGTTGCTGCCTCAATCGTTGGCAAAGAAAATCAAGCGGATAACTAATTCCGACGACTTCGAGTTCAGTTTTGAGCCAGAAGCAATCGTCGAGGGACGAAATATGTGTCGCTTAGTTGCCACCGAAAAAGTCAGAGGATACACTGTTTGTGAAGCCGTCTACATATTCGACCCTATCTCTGTCGCTCCCGTAAGGATTAGACTGTTAAACAATCCTAGTGAAATCAGCGAGCAGGAGGTAACAGTAGAGTTCAATCAACCGACGCAAGAGCCTATTGATCGCTTCACTGAAGAGCAATTGATAGCATTATACCCCGATATATTCGAGCGGTTTCGCACAAACAACTTCCGCGTTGAAAGTCTTGTTGGGACTCCCCTTCCAACATTTTCGCTGCCAACTCTATCAGGCGAGCGATATACACACAATCAAAACGACAAATTAGCTTCGGGCGTAATAATCGCGATGCTCGACCCAGCAGTGGCATCTACGCCAAGCGTAATAGGTTCTTTACGGAAATCGGTTGCAGAGCTGCCTTACGCAATTGAAATCGTGTGGACATTCAACTCCAATAACAGAGATGAGATTGAACGCCTAATTGAGAAGGAACTCGCCGACGAAACGACAATCCATAACGCACAATCGCTGGCTCGCGACATCGGAGTCAACTCCTATCCGACATTTATATTCGTGAATAGCGACGGCATAATCAGCGGCGTGCATATCGGGGCAAACAAAAATCTGTCAGAGCTTGTTATTGAGAAAACAGCCTTAATGCAACAAATTAATAACTAACGCAATAAAATTTATGGAAACTGTCTTTTTTCAGGGAATTCCATGCCAAACCCAAGGCAGACTACTTGAAATCGGAGAAAAGGCACCGTGCTTCACCCTTGTTGGCGCTGACCTTAACGAAATAAAATGCTCAGATTATAAAGGTAAACGAGTAGTACTCAACATCTTTCCCAGCATAGACACAGATGTTTGCGCTATGACGGTGCGCCAGTTCAATCAGCTTGCATCTGAAATGGATAATACGGTAGTGTTGTGCGTATCGATGGACCTACCTTTTGCCGCTAAGCGATTCTGCGCTGCCGAGGGTATCAAAAACGTAACCACTGCCTCAGCATTCCGCTCACTGTTATTTGCTGAAAATTATGGAATGTTGCTCGCCAACGGTCCATTGGCAGGACTGCTTGCACGAGCAGTTATCATTCTTGATGAATACCGCAATGTGATTTACAGAGAACTTGTCAACGAAATTACCGACGAGCCGAATTATGCAGCCGCACTTGATGCACTAAAGGGTCGATATGATTGACATAACCTGAAATGCCATACAATAAATATACTTGATTAAAAGTGAGGATTAAATATTGATTCTCACTTTTTTGTGCTCTGTCGATTAAACAACCGTAGGAGTTTTTAACCATTTTTAATCGACAAAACATTGATTATATCACCTGTATTAGCTTACTTTGCGTTCCGATAATATTACTTATTGACGAGTTTAAAATTCAACACATGCAAAAATATGGAGAGCAATAATCGCAATAACGGCAACGACAATCAAAGAAACAACATCACATCAAGCAACGACGGAGCTGTAGTCCTTGCAACGCTGACTAACAGAGGGTATCGAACTGACTCATTTGAGCTGAACTTTTTCGCCATATTACTATGCGTTGAGGGGCAATGCTCAATCGATATTAATGGCTCATTGATAACAATCTACAGCAATGACATGATAGCGCTATCCCCCTCAATGTTCATAGCTAATGGATATTGCAGTCCCGATTTCAAGTGTCATTGCATAATTTGCACACCAGAATACATAAACCGCCTGTTCTCAATTGATTACGCATGGAACATAATGTATTCAACCGAGCACAATCCTGTATTCAAGCTATCTGATGATGAGGCTGAGATGATGACAAAATATTTTTCACTTATCGAAACCCGCATCAAAGAATCGAAAAGTAAACATATCGACAAAATAATCGATTTCTTGCTAATCGCACTCACATACGAGTTTGACATACTTAAAAATCAAGCTAAATCAAACTTGAAAAGCGAATCAACAAGCGCAAACTACCTGTTTAACAACTTTATCAATCTGATCAACACAACAAATCCTAAACGCCAAACAGTAGCGCACTACGCTAACGAATTGTGTATCACACCCAAATACCTTTCGGCAATATGCAGCAAAGTGTGCGGCAAACATGCCGAAGATATTATCAACTCCTACGTGATAAGCGACGTGAAGCGCGAGCTTGCCCGCAGCAAAATGTCGGTCAAAGAGATAGCGTTCGAGCTTGGATTCAACGACGCATCATCGTTTGGCAAATTCGTCAAACGCCACCTCGGTGTCTCCCCCAAAGACTTCCGCAAAAAATTCCACTAATTCAATCTGAATTGGGAATTATTGAGATTGTGGAGGGAATATTTGTGAGTGGAGTATTGGGGAAGGGGTTATTTGCGAGAGGGCTTGCGGGGGAACCAGCCGCGCTCAACGCGGCGTTTTTGTTCAAACAGCTCTCCTATAGACCATAGCGACGAGGCGCCAAATACGCCTAAAATCGACGAGAGCATTACGTTGGATATGAACAACGCTCCAACTACGCATGCAATTCCTACAATCAAGAAAATCCACCATGGACGAGTGCCAAAATGATACTCTGTTTTGATGACTATGGGGTGGAAAAATCCAATGACAAGGAAGGTGCAAACTGCAATAATAATACCTTGGAAATACATTTTGGGACTGTTTATTTTACAAATCGATTGATAATGGACGCAATGACACGGGCATCATCGAGCGATGTGCATTGCGATATGGGTAGCGACACTTCCTGCGAGGCTATCTGCTCTGTGATTGGAAGTGGAGCATGGGAAATGTCGCACAGTGCAGGCTGACGATGAGGAGGAGTTGCATAATGAATGTCGGTGCGTACGCCATTATCAGCCAAATATTGGATGAATTCGTCACGAGAATCGGCCAACACTGGATATTGATGCCATACGTTGTCGTCGCCACCGAGCAAAGGTTTGCGGATTAGCGGATTGGAGATTTCAGCATCGTAGATGCGTGCAAGCGCACGTCGGTGGGCGTTGACCTGCTTAAGGTCAGCAATCTTGACGTTCAGAACAGCTGCTTGAATCGGGTCGAGACGACAGTTG